>CAXBMT010000086.1:0-9781 GCA_963976925.1 uncultured Bdellovibrionales bacterium | reverse complement strand
TAAAAAACTGTCTTGCTGCTTAGAATAGTGTCCGTGAAAACAAGGAAAGGTCAGATTCCAAGACCTTTAGAAGTCTGTTGTAAAGTTTAAATATATCGTCAATTCCTTTTTCACCTTCAACAGCAACAGGCACAGAATAAATCTCTAATCCTGAAATATCGTGCTTTACTCTTTTTGCGACTGAGTCATTAAAGTAATTTTCTAAGATAATTTTCTGTACCTTTTGCTCTTTTATTTTATTGATAAGTGAAATGACATGAGAACTTGTCGGAGGAATGCCTGGTTTAGGCTCGAGATAATCTATATTATTGACTGCAAAGTCTTTAAAAAGATACGAGAGTGTTCGGTGATGACTTACAACTTTAAGTCCAGATTTTAACTTCTTTTTCCAATCATTAATCAACGTATTAGTTTTAAATTTAAAAGAAGCTAAGTTTTCTTCATAATAAGATTGATTAGTATTATCAATAACGGAGAGCCTCTTTGTTATAGAAGAAGCTACAATTAAGGCCATATTTGGACTTAACATAAAATGTGGATTACCGGCCGGGTGAACGTCACCGTCACTCCTTGTTAAATCACCAGTAATTTTTTCTATAAGTTCTAAACCACTTGAGGCGACTAAATGTCCAATCTGCCCTTCACGAAGTTTTGGGTTATGACTTCCTCTAATGATAAGAGGAAGCCAGCCGACCTCAAGATCGGCTCCGATACTAATAAGAAGGTCTGCCTTTGATAACTTAAAGGTATAACTTGGTTTAGCCTCAAGAAAGTGTGGATCTTGCGTCCCTTTACATAAACTTTCAACTTCAACTTTCTCACCACCAATGAACTTAGCAACGGAGGCTAAGTTCGTTGTTGTTGTCATGATTGATAGCTTAGCAAAGCACGTACTACTGATTAAAAATAAAGTGAATGTTACTACTAGCTTCATTTCTACCTCAGTACATATGCGCTGGGTGAGCGCCAATACTAATATTCAGCTGAAGCATCACACGCTTATTAGGCTTAGGTTCTCCGTCGTGAATACTATCGTATTGAAGTCTAACGGCAGAAAACTCAGTCGGTACAAATGCAATTAGTCCAGTATAGGCATTGAGGTCTTTACCGAGGTTTTGACCTATTCCTAGATGTTCATATTGAAGTTGTGTAAACCACCTGCGGTTTAGCTGATGTCTTACAAAAGTTGTTAGACCACTATTTTTAAGGTTATTAGTGCCACTGCGGTCTTTATGAATAAACTCAGTTGACCACATAAATGAAGAAGCATTTCCGTTTTTTAGTGGACGCCATTTAAAAGTAAAATCTGCACCATACATTGAAGTTTTATTTTCTTCATTTGAGGAATGATCGTGAGCTGAATGTGTTAAAACGGATGAGCCAAATTCAAATGTCAGACTTTCGCTCAAATCCCATAGATTATTCCATTTCATGAGATAAGCCAGAGAACGATGAGCATCTGTAAAGACTGTTGAGTTTGTAGGTTGCAAGGCCTGAACACTTAACTCACTAAACCATGGCATTGGCGCCAAAAAAGTTGCTCTTAGGCCATTTTCACTAAGCCCTTCATCTCCAAACATTGTTTGTTGCAATTGTGAACGGTATATAAAGGGAAGCGCATGAGTATGAAGAATATTATATTTTCCAAAATTTGCGTAAAACTTTCCGGCTCTAATTGTAACGTATGGAATCGCAATGGTTTCAATAAAGACTTCCTCTGGTTCAAAGGCAAACTCATGACTATGACCTGTGGTTGACTCCTCGGGGTGGAGAGCAAGTCGAGCCTCAGCTCAAAAATAAGCATCTACATCTGAAGTAAGTTGCAACTCGACTTCTTGTAACTCAAAACCATCATCATTAGCGTCTCGTGATGTATTTTTAAAAAGTGTTAAAGCATTTAAACCAACAGCAGGGTTAAAGGCATTACCCCTCGATCTTGGACTGAGTGATTGCGCAAAACTAGTAGAACTAACAAGAAAAACAAATATAGATACAAGTGTAAGACATGACTGCTTCATAGAAACTCCATCAAATTTAATAAATAGAAATAAAAAAGAAGAAAGGCTATGAAATAGGAGGGGCGCGAGCTTGTGCTAAAGAAATACTCTGACAAGAATACAGATGTGAATATATTGAAATATCGTATTTAAAACCGATGAGAGCAGGTTTAGTCAGCTCTGGGAGTAGATCACTAGCAACAAGAACGTTAGATGAGTGATTAATGACAGAACAAACGCTACAGTTATCTTTACTTGATTCATGTGGCGGGTGGTCATGTAAGGCCGCACTTGTTATTTCAAATGTAAAAAGTAAAAGAGAAAATATTACCAACAAAGATTTAAACAATTCTTAACCATTTGGTTGATGATAAAAAAATATCTTAGAAAAATTGAATGCTATAGACTAGCAAAAACCAATGTCGCATCGCCAAACAAAGTATCTTTAAAAGGAAGAATTTGGCTGATTTAAGAAATCAATTTCTTCTGGAGTAGAGACGCGACCTAAGATCTTATTTCTGTGAGGATATCTACCAAATCGATCGATAATGACCTTGTGCTTCAACTCAAAGTTTAAACTATTTTCTAATCCAGGACTTGAGAACATTTTAACTGCTAATTCATGAACCTTAGCTGACTCACTATGCATGAGTGGCATAAATGCAAAAGCTCTCATGGAGACCTCTAAATCATGAGTTTGAGGTTGAAGACAGGCTTCTTGGGACAAAGCGACTGCAAGAGAGTCATATGCAAATGCTTGTGCTTGATCTCTAAACATATTTCTTGAAAATTGATCTAAGACGATGATTTCAGCAAGTCGACCTTCAGCTGTCTCTCTCCACTGCCACAGCTCCCCTTTGCAGGCTTGATGATAAACCTCTAGAAAACGATCTTTAATAAGTTTGTCTAAACTTGGATCTTTCTTATACCAGTCTTTTGGTTCAAGTTCAGAAAACCAAAAATTTAAGACATCATCTTTATTCATTTCAAAACCTAATTAAAAACGAGCTTAATAAAAACTCTCACAAAAACAATAAGAAGAGTAAGTACACTCAGGGCGTAAGCATAGAAGCGATGATTAACATTGTTGTAGGTACATTGAACGAAAGAGTGAATATAGCGAAAAACTACATAAACAGACATAAGAGCTAAGAAAATCTTATCAGATGAATTAGTGAGAAAGATAACAGTCGTTAAGAAGTAAAAAAGGACAGGGACCTCAAAAAGATTCATGAAGTTATCGGCCGAACTAGCAATTTCTTTAGTTGCTTCAGAAGTTGATGCTCGAGTGGAAAATTTTCCAAGACGAGCCTTACCCGATTTCATAAAATTCACTCGAACACGAAACATGTAGGTCAAAACTAAGAACGTGAGTAACACCATAAATAAAGCAGGCACAAATATGGAATAATTTTGAGTCAAGTTAATCATTAATAGCTCCGCATTGATTTTTATAATTTCTAATCATAGCACCAGTTGCTGGCAACATACCAAGCCTCTCATAATAAGAAACCAAAGCCTGATCACAAAGAAGATCAATCATATATAAGTGACCTAATTGCTCTTTCATTCTAGAAACCAGTTCTTTTCCAATTCCTTTAGACTGATATTGAGGAAGAACTTCAAGAAAGGGAATATAGGAGCTTAATACACCATCAGAAATTGCTGTAATGAAACCAACAAGCCTTTGATCATCAACTGCAAGAACGACTTTATAACTCCCCTCTAAAAGTTTTATGAACGCTTCATTTGAAGGAGGATTCGGCCATCCGACAAAGAACCCATCGAGAGCTAAGTCTTTTAGTATGTTAGTGTCGTTAAAATAATGCATATTAGTATCTTATCACTTAATTATGATCATTAATATTGGTTAACAACGTATAGTAACCCAGTGAGAAATGATAATACTAGCCCATCGATAACTTGAAATCCCCGCATTTTTGGTGGGATAGTTTTTTTGCTAATCATTTTTGGCTAGCAGTCTTTTTTTTGCCTGATCACCATTATAAAATTCCAGTTGCAACTATCTTAAAAATGTCGCCCTCGTTGCATCACTTGAGATGAGTAGTTTTCTTGCCTATCAATTTGTTGATAAACAAAATGGCTTATACCTACAGGGTGTTCTAGGGGGTTTTGCTTCAAGCGCAACTATTTTCGTACAAATAACTCAAGATCATCTTCGTGCGGTTATTAAAAGTCGCAGTTTTTTGGAGTGCGAGGGAATGGTATAACATCACGGATATTACTCATCCCCGTAATATACATCACCGCTCGCTCAAACCCGAGTCCAAAGCCAGCATGAGGAACAGATCCATAGCGACGAAGATCCAAATACCACCAGTATCCAGACTTATCCATCTTGTCGTGATCCATTCTAGCTTCAAGTTTTTCGAGATTATCTTCTCGTTGTGAGCCACCGATGATTTCGCCAATACCAGGAACCAGAACGTCCATGGCGCGAACAGTTTTACCGTCATCGTTTTGCTTCATATAGAAAGCTTTAAAGTCTTTAGGATAATCTGTAACAGTTACTGGAAGCTTGAAATGCTCTTCAGTTAGATATCTTTCATGTTCCGTTTGAAGCTCATTGCCCCAAGTACATGGGAATTCAAATTTCTTACCAGACTTGGTTAAGATATCAACCGCTTCAGTATAGGTGATGCGAATGAATTTGCTATCTCGAACATGAGTTAGCATTTCAACAAGACCTTCAGGCGCACCTTCACGGCTGGCCAAGAATTCTAGTTCATGAGGACATTCGTTAAGTGCGTAATCAATAAGATATTTAATATAATCTGCGGCAAGATCAGCAATCTCTTCCAAGTCAGCGAAAGCGACTTCAGGCTCAATCATCCAAAACTCAGATAAGTGACGAGTGGTGTTTGAGTTTTCAGCTCTAAAAGTTGGGCCGAACGTATAGATTGATCCCAGCGCCATTGCGTAGCACTCACCTTCAAGTTGACCTGTTACGCAAAGTGAAACTTCTTTTCCAAAATAATCATCTGTATGATCGGCTTTTCCGTCTTTGACTGGAACCTTGGATAGATCCATTGTTGAGACTTTAAACATCTCTCCAGCACCCTCGCCGTCAACGGCAGAGATAATTGGTGAGTTCAAATAGTAAAAGCCACGATCGCCAAAGAATTTATGGGTGGCCATGGATAAAGCGTGGCGAACACGAAAGACCGCTCCAAAAGTTTGCGTTCTAGCTCTAAGGTGAGCTTGTTCGCGTAAAAACTCTAATGATGTCGCTTTCTTTTGAAGAGGATAAGTGTCATCAGTGGCAGAAATAATTTCAACTGATTTAGCCTGCATTTCAACCGGCTGTTTGCCGCGTGATTCAACAAGAGTTCCCGTCATACTAACGGCCGAGCCAATTAGAAGAGTTGATACTTGATCGTAATTAGGAGTATCCATGTCAACGATGGCCTGCAAGTTCCACTGGCAAGTTCCATCGTTAATAACGATAAAAGAAAACTTCTTGCTCTTACGAACAGAGCGAATCCATCCTTTGACCGTAAAGTTCTCTCCAAGAGTTTTATTTTCAAATATACTTCTAATCGGGGTGCGTGAAGACATGCACTACTCTCCTAAATTATCCAAAGATACGTTTTCTAATTTCTTGTGCTTGCTCTTTTTTAAGACGTGGACCAAATTGCTGAACAAGTTTGCCTGATGCTGCACAAGCAAGCTTTCCAGCTTCACCAAAGGTCTTACCTTGAGTTAGTGCATACAAGAATGAGCCAGCAAACAGATCACCTGCTCCGTTTGTATCGATTGCATCAACTGGTGCTGTTACAACTTGAATTTCTTTATGACCATCCCAAAGCATGGCACCTGCAGCGCCTGTTGTGATAGCAAAAGTCTTGGCAACTTTTTTAAGTTCTTCAAAAGCTTCACCTAAGTTTTCTTTTCCAGTAAATGATCTAGCTTCATCCTCATTACAGAAAATTAAATCAACACCTTCACCAATCATTTCGATAAAGCCGTCTTTAAAGAATCCAACTATTCCAGGATCTGAAAAAGTTAAAGCAACTTTAACGCCTGCTTCTTTTGCAAGATCGCGGGCTTTAATAGCAGCTGCTTTACCTGTTGGAGAAGTTACAAGGTAGCCTTCCAAATAAACATATTTAGAATTTTTAACCGCTTCAGGATTAAGCTCGGCTTCAGAAAAAGTTTCAGTAATTCCAAGGTAAGTATTCATGGTGCGATCTGCATCAGGCGTGATCATCACCAAACAGCGACCTGTAATCCCATCAGGAGCAGAGTCTTTAATATTTGATTCAAGCCCAGAAGCTAAAAGATCTTTTGTATAAAAGTCTCCAGTCTCATCACCTGCCACCTTACATGAATAAAAACCTTTACCACCCATTTGCGCTACAGCGATTAAAGTATTGGCAGCTGAACCACCACAAGAGCGTTTATGTTGAGTGCCATGTAGGTTATTAATCAGCTCGGCTTGTCTTGCTTCATCAACAAGAGTCATTAAACCTTTTTCAACTTTCATTTCTTGAAGAAAGTCTGGAGTTACTTCAAATTCCATATCGACAAGAGCATTGCCAACACCATATACGTCATACTGCGCCAAAATTAGTTCCTTGTTAGGGGGCGCCTCATGATAGTCCAAATTTGGTTAGAAAGTCGATAAAGTCGCGAAAAAACGGTGAAAAACATCATACATCCATGTAGAATAGAATTATTGAATCTACTTAAGGAGAAGACATATGGCATTGCCATCATTTCTAAAAGAAAAAGAGAAAAAAGATAAAAAAGGCAAGAAAGCAAAAGAGAAGGGAGACTTTCGTGAAAAATGCTTGGCCCTCCTTGAGCAAATCAAAACTCTCAATGAAGATAAATATAATGAACTCTCAAAAGAGTTTAATAAGGGCTATAACTCAGTCAATGTACAGAGAAACAAGCTTTTAGGGTTTTATGCACACCTTAAAGATGAGCTACAACGTCTACGTTATGACCTGGGTGGAGAAGCTCAAAAAGTACTCAAAAATGTTGAAGTTTCTGCTAATAATTTTGCCAAAAAATCTAGTGGTACAACCAAAAAGGTAGCTAGTGCTGTGGCAAAGTCAGCCAGTGATGCTGGTAAAGCAGTCAAAAAGGCTACAAAGAAAGTTGCTACTAAGCCTGAGAAGAAAGCTGAAAAAAAGGTAGCTAAGAAGGCTGAAAAGAAAGTCGCCAAGAAAACAGAAAAGAAGGCTCCTGTTAAAAAGAAAGCCCCTGCTAAGAAAAAGGCTCCGGCGAAGAAGAAAGCGCCCCCTGCCAAGAAAAAAGCACCTGTTAAAAAGAAAGCCACCAAAAAATAAGCCCTTAACGCTTTGCGCGCAGTGACGTTTTGCCACTGTGCGCTCTCCTTGTTAGCATTTCATTAGTTTTTCATTAAAACAGTTTCTAGGAGTGCACATGCTTCGTTTAGCTATCTTTGTTTTATTGTCACTTAGTGTTGCTCAGGCAAACACTCAATTAGAATGGGTAAAGGAATCCCGTGATATGAAGGCCAAAGATTATCTCTTACAAAAGTCTATTGATAATAAAATCCAAAAATTTACCTCTAAAGAGTTAATGGATGCTGCCTGGGATCTCATTACTGAAGACGGTTTCAATCTAGATTTAAATGAAATTTCTACTAAAGCTAACTTTGAGCTTGAAGAGATGATTAGAACACATGCCATTGAAGCATGGTACGGTCGCCCTCTTCCTAGATTTAATCAAGTTTTGGCTGACCTAACTCTCGCACTCAATAGCGGGATGTTGTCCCGTCGTGGTCAATATTTACTTCTTAATCACAAAGATGATCTCTTTAAGCATTACGGTGCAAGTATATATGATGTTTTGGAAGAAAAGGGTCGCTTTGATCTGGCTGACTACAACACGGCAAAATCCATTACACCAATCACTAAAGAGCAAGCTCGCGCAATGTTTTGGAACTCTCCAGATGCAACAGATGTTTACAATGGTCATTACGCTGATGGCATAAAGTTATTCATGTTTTGCCGCCATGACAGAAACTACCCTTGCATGATGGTCATGAAAGATAAGTGGGGCATGCCAGTTGAAGTTAATGGCAAGCCTTGGACGCAACCTGCGATGGCAGCCTCATCACGCGGAATTCCTTATAATATTACCAATGGAAATACACCTGCCGGTGTCCACTTAATTAACTCAGTTATGCCTTCTGCTAACCAGCAAATCTCTTTTGGGAAGTTCAGAAGAATAATTCTTAACTTTGTTAAATCCAGTGAAAACGAAGAACTTACAAGAGCATTACTTCATGAATCAGTTCATGGTCTTCCTTTTTGGCGTCAGGCCAATGTTGCACGTGACGTAGGCCGCGATCTTTTAAGAATTCACGGTACAGGAAGAATTAATGGTGACCCTACTTCGGCCCATTACCCATTTAGAAAGACTTCTGGTTGTATTTCAAAGCGCGAAGGTGAATACCCTGAAGCGACTTATACTGATCAAAGAGAAATGCTTGATACAATGATGAAAGCCCTAGATCTAGAGCCTGAGTACGCTAATGAAGTCAATATTAAGGGGATTCTAACTGTAGCAGAAATTGATGATTCAAAATCGACTGTTACATCTGAAGAAGTTCTTAATCTACTTTTTGATTAAGCATATCTAAGACAAAACCAGCACCCCAACTAAACGGTGCTTCTGAAGTATAGAACATGCGCCTAACCGGGCGCATTTTCTTTTTTGGATCCATGACTTCGTTAATGGCTCCATCACGCTTGGTCCAATCACTCAGCTGCATAGTTATTCTTCTGACAGCTAAATCATCACCCATAAGCTTAGCGACCTTTGCGGAAAAAGCCGTAAGCCAAGGCCATACAAGCCCGTCGTGGTAACTTCTAAGTCCTACGATCTTAGTAGTATAGCTAATCTCTTTACGCTTATAACTTGGGTAGGTCGCACGACCTGGAACTGCTCCCCAAAGTGGATGTTTGATTAAAGCTTTATAGAGAGATTTCTTTTTATCATTAGTTAGAAAGTGGTCATCTTCTATGGCGTAGAGAATACCTTCAAGTGAGACCCAATCCCCGTGATCAAGAGACTTATAAAGGCCCAAATTTTTATCAAAGAAAGTCTTATCAAGATTTGACCTGAATAAGTCGACTGTTTTTTGTTCTATATTAAAGGCTGAGAATTCTTTGTAGTGATTAAGTGCCTTCCAAACAAGAAAGTTAGTAAAAAATGTAGCGCTATTTCGTTTAACGGAATCCTGCCAATCAGAATATTTATCCTGTTTGATCAGTCCGTCCTTAAAGTATGGACGATAAAAGTCTAGAGCCTTTTTAAGGTTAGCTTGATGTTGCTCAAACCAAGCATGATCACCAGTACTGATCAAATATTCATAGGCCGTAATCAAAACCAAGGCATTTGAATCTATCGCAATCGTTCCATGCTCACCTTTGTATTCCGCCTTTAGATCATCGGTTACATCCGGTGAATCAGGTCTAAAAGGCACTAAAGAGTACCTAGCAACTCTTTTCCAAGAAGCTTTAGAATCAAGCACTCTAGGAACAAGTCCATCGTCTCGAAGGGCATTTAGAAGTCTTGAAAGATGATTGGCCGTAACATCATCACGCTTTAAAGCTCTTAGCCCACGCGAAGCAAAACAGAAGTCTCTGGTCCATAGGCTCGCAAATTGATGAGATCCAGCTCGCACCACTCCGCCATCGGAGAGCTCGACAATATTATGCTCAAGCGAATTCTTAGCGACTGAAAACAATTCCTGATTTCTATTGCTGGCCAAGCTTAAGGTA
>CAXBMT010000085.1:0-9911 GCA_963976925.1 uncultured Bdellovibrionales bacterium | reverse complement strand
GCTCAGGTAATCTAGAAACTTTAAAAAGCTTCTTACCTAAATGCCAATCTGAGGTGTGAAGGATCTTCAATTGACCTCCCCAGTCCTTTTAGGAATCGCTAGACCCGTTATTATTGTCGTCATTTCTTGGTCGAGACTTGTTTTTCCTATTGCGATTAGAACGACGTCTTTTTGGCTTTTGATCATTAGTACTAGAAGAATCATCAGGAGCAATAGCTTGAACTTTTTCTTGTTCTTTTGGCTCTCTTGGCTGTTGAGTCTTTTTTTCTTCAACGACTTGATCATCGTCATCATCAGAAAACAGGCTATTACTTTGATCGAATTCTTCGGCGCTCTTTTGCGCAGCAACTTCTAGCCCGATGACGGTTTGAGTTTCATCTTGGAAGAAGGGAAGTTCTCTTGGGAATTGATAATCTTTAGGTGGTGTTACTTGAGGATCAAATTGATTGACACAATAACGGCGTTTTCTACCTTGATCCGTAATCATTTCAAACTGTTCAATCAGAATATGAATTCTATAAACACGACCTCTGTCGCCGTTAGCTGTTTGAATGATCGAGCCTTCTTTAGGTAGAAGCTTTTTCTTTTCAACATAAACGGCATCTTCAAACTTCATACAGCATTTAATCTGTCCGCATACACCGTTGATTTTTGTCGGTACTAAGGCCAAATTTTGGTTCTTTGCCATCTTAATAGAAACTGATCCATAGTTTTTTAAAAACGATGAACAACAAGTTTGAAGTCCACAAACTCCAATAGCGCCGATAGCAGCGGTACGATCTCGCACTGAAATTTGTCTTAACTCAACTCTAATACGTAGTTCTGTTACCAGCTCTTTTACTAGAGCTCTAAAATCAACTCTGTTTGGAGCATTAAAATAGAACACGGCTTTTTTGCCATTTTGTGTGTACTCAACATGTGTGAGAGTCATATCGAGTTGATGCTTCTCAATCATGCGCTTAGCAATAATGTCAGCTTCTCTTTCACGGTGAATATGCTCACGTTGCAAAATGAGATCTTCTTCGCTTGCCGCGCGATTGATCTGCCTGAATTTTCCCATATTTTGGTGATAGCTAATTTCATAGGGAAACGAATTTACATAACCAACAGACAGGCCACGATCACTCATGGCAACAACTTGTTGTCCGTAGGCATACGTTCTTTTACCAACTAAAAATGTATGTGGTCTTGAGTTTCCTGGAAAACGAACTCTAACTAACTGAAGTCTTTCACCTGCAGCAAATGTTTCACCATCATCTTCGCTCGAATCACTTTGATCTTCACTGTCATCTTGTGATGATTGCTCTTGGTCTTCTATCTCTTCGTTATCTTGTTCCGTAATCTCAGTTTCTATCTCATTTTGACCGTCTTCTGACGGAATATCTTGCATGACGTTAAGTCCTTAATCATTGTGTATAAAACAACTCTTATTCTCGGTTTTTTAGGGGAAAATGTCCATGCACAAAGTAATGAATCAGCGAATCAGTTAGTTGATAATGAAGTGACTAAGCTAAAAAAGCGTTCATTGATTGAACTGTTAAAGACTTTTGCTTGTTGTTGATGTTTTGACGCAGATAGTAGATCTTCAATAACTTTTGGATCATGAGTATGACTTGCGCTCCAAGTTAGAATCCCTTCAACTAAGTTGGCTTCGTTTTGACTTTTACCTTTGCACAGCAGGGCAAGTTCACTCGCAAGTGCTGGAAGCTGTGATGAAAGCTTTTGGTCTTGATCGTAGAGATCACTAAAATGATTCATCCAACGAGATAAGTATTGGTTTAACGGCTCATCCTGATTTGGCGTTGGATTACTGTTCACTTTTTCTTGAAGCAAACGCAGCTTAATGGCGCGACTTTCAATGGTCGATAAAAGAGGCCTTGAGCCGGTGTTTAAAAAGAAAATGGTACAAGCTTCTGCAGGCTCTTCTAGAGTTTTTAATAATTTATTGGCATAGCTATTACCAATCGTGTGAGGCTTTTCAACAAAAATAAAACGCCACGCAAGCTCGAGGGGTCTATGCGCCATCGCTTGAAAAAGTGGATCAAAGTCTTTGTTTTCTATTTTATAGATTTCATCTTCAGGTGCTACCCATAAAATATCTGGATGACCTTGAGTCAGGCGTCGTTTGTTTTTTTCTAGATTGGCTTCTTGATCAGCTAAGACTTTTAAACAAAAGCTTTGAGCCCATTCATTGGAAAACTCAGCTGAGTCAGAATTTAGAATATAAAAGTGACCTAAAGTTCGATTTCTATATCTTGCAACTAAGCTGCTTAATAACGGATCGTTCATCATTAATCTTCGTGATGTTGGTATTGATCTTTTTTCGATGAAAGTAGTTGATCAAGTCTTGCCATAATATCTTCGTTTACGGCTTCAAAGCTTCTCTCACCATTAATGACCGAGATTCTATTAGGAAAGAGCTGAGCTGCTAGATCATAGCCTTCGACTAATTTTTCATAAAAGCTATTACCTTGTCTTTCAAAGTAATCTTTTGGAGCGTTTCTCATTTTTTGACGAAGGTGAGAAGTCTCAACTCCAATACGAAGATAAAACGTTAGGTGCGGGACTAAGCAAAGCGGGAATGCTCGATGCAATTCTAAAACAGTACTTGCTCCAAGATCTCTGGCCAATCCTTGATAGGCCAAAGTGCTATCAATATAGCGATCACAAATAATGGCCGTGCCTGGAACACCTAATTCTTTCATGACCACTTCATGCAGAAGTTGCGCTCTAGATGATGCAAATAGATGAGCCTCTGCTAAAGGGTGAAGCTCGTGGTTGGCTCCAAGAACCGCTTGACGCAAGCGCTCTCCAAAAGAAGTCCCGCCTGGTTCACGTACGATAAGCACGCGCATCCCTTTTTTCTCAAGATAATCTATAACTGATTGAATTTGAGTCGATTTACCGGCACCTTCGATACCTTCAAAGCTTAAAAAGTACGAACCAGGAAAAGCTGGAGTACGAAAATTTGCCAATAATTCAGGGGATGGAGTGTGTTTATTTCGTTGACTTGGTCATATGAGTCAGTTTCACCAACTGAGCCACCAGCGCCTTCTTCAGCGTCATAAATCTTTGCAAAATCTCTTTCGCCAGCTTCATTATCTTGTTGGAATCGATCCTGTGCATAATCCGGTTGTGCATCATAACCCTCGTCCAATAACTCTTTTTGATATTCGTCATCGGGTGCGAAACTTTCTTTTGAGATCTTGGATCCTATTGGGTCTTGCTCTAGGGGACGATCGTTATCGTAGGCAAAGTCATTATCATATTCGTCACGTTCAACTGGTTCAACCACACTTTCACGAAATGCTCTAGAGTTTCTAAAGCTATTCTTTCTAGCGCTTGGATTTCTATTTACTTTATTAATCACTCGCTCGGCCAAAGGTGTTTCATTTCTTTTTACATCCTGGCCTAAGCGATTAGATGGAATGTTCGTTGCAGCTTTTCTTACGTTTCTTTTTGTAGGAACAGAACTAGCGTTATCTGGTGTATTTGATTTTGATGTAAGGGGAGTAACTGGTCTTGAAGCAAGCCATGCAGCAAAACTCAATCCAGCTGCAATCGCCACGACTGCTGCAATAACTACTCTTGGAACCTTACCAGCTTCAGTTTCAGAATTTGGGAAGCTAGTATTTGACTGAGTCGCCTTTCCTGACTGTAGATTTTCTAAATAAGCTAATGAGGCAATGGCATCAGTTTCCATTGCTTTTGAATTTTGACTAAGATCAGTAAGGTTCTTTTCAACTTCATCAAAAGAATTATTAAAAACCTGCCACTCAGGCATAAAAGGTAACTCGCCCGAAGGAGTTATATTCCTACGATCAAACTCCTCAATTTCGTAAACACGACCCCATGAAACTCCACCATCAGAGCTGATCTGATCACTTACTAAAATACTACCTTGTGTAAGTCTCGTTTCAATTTCTTGCGCCGTATGTGGACCAGATTTTTTACCATCATGTAAAAGATAAAATTCCTCATTTTCAATATTAAGATCATTTCTAGCAACTAGCTGAGGCTTTCTTCTTTGGAAGAACGGATGCTGTAAAATAGGAACCCATTCATCTGTTGCAAATTGGCTAACAAAGCATGAAATAGGAAAGTTGAGATCTTGCGCTACATAGGCTTTAAGATCTTGATTCCAAATTGGTCCAATACGAGTTTCACCCAGACGTATTTCAAATAAGTCTTCCGCCGCAAAGGCTTTAGGGCTTTCGACAATTAGACTCTTCAGTCCCTCAAAATTGTCATTAGGAACTAAGTCATCAAGTGTCGTTAATTTTTTAGCTGAATCAGACACATCATCCTCCGATTAACGGCTTCTCGAAAACCTATCGGATATTGATGTTAAAAAATGAGATTAACTGTTGAATTTAGGCAATTATTGCCAAAAAAAAGCGGGCCCTAAAGCCCGCTTGTTTTATTAGATTATTAAATAGCTAAATTAAAATGCACTCAACATGAAGTAAAATGCATACTCTTGGCCTTTTGTAGCCTTTCCAAAATTTCTGATTGAAAGTTTCTTGCCGTCATCATTCTCTAATGTATTAGCGGTATATACTGCACCAAGAAGCTCGGGAGTTAACTGATAGCCAGTTTCAAGAGCGCTGTAAATATTTGCTCCACCTTGTGAACCATCAACATTTCTAGAGATAAATGGCTCTTGAACAAAAGCCACATACCACTTGTCATTGATTTGGAAATTTTCAACAAATGAGGCATATGCATATGTATCTGTTGTATCAGGGTCTGCTTTGTTCATTCTTTGTGTCTTAGCACCAAAGAGTGTTGCTGACATACTGAAAAGGCTATTGAACTCATGTGAAACCTTAACGGATGCACGAGTTAGACCATATTGATTTCTAGCGTTTCTATCAGTTGGGTTTGGGTATAAACGTTGCTCAAGCTTTGCTGACATATTGATGCCATGCTTGTCTTGAGTAAGAATTTTGCCTCTGTTGTATGAAAGAACCATACGATTCATTCTTGTGTCTTCTTTACCTGTACGACGATCGAAAAGAACTCTACTTTCAAGCTTTAGTGAGTCTTTATCAGTAAGTTTATAACCAAGATACATAATAGATGTGTTTTGAAAGCCATCCATTCCTCTAGCTGAAGCAGTCTCGGTAAGAACGCTCATGCTAAGTGGAGACTCTTTTAGTTGCTGGTAGATATTACTAAGTGTCGTTGTTGAAGTTGAAGCAGCTTGTGCACCTAATGATGATGTCAGTGCAAGCAACGCAATTGATTTAGTAAGTTTCATTTATAGCTCCTAAAAGATCTCGTAAATTTTTGTCAGTTTTTTGTTAACTTCAGGTGCAATTTGCCCTTAAATGGGTACTAAGGGCAAGATTAATATTAGACATAGGAAAAAGTTACACTGAATGTAAGGCATTGTAAGTTTTTCTAGCTAATCCTTCTCAATCTACATCACCTAGTGAGACAATCTGACTCCATTTTTAAGGAAAAGCTTTTTGCAAAGATCGATATTCAGAATAATTTTTGTAGTCCAGTCCATTTTAGCTCCTATTATTAGAGTGTTAGGCTTCCTTAACAGTCGCCGTGAATTTGAAAATCAAAATCTTACAGATGAGTTATGTTCACCATGGAGCGAAGCTGAAAGTAAGAATGCTTTTATTTGGGCCTTTCACTGCTCAAGTGAAGGTGAGTTTGAACAATTAAAACCGCTCATGCAGCAAACGATTACTAATAAAGATAAAATTGAGCTTATTTTCACCTCTCCAAGCGTATTAAAAAAAGTCCGTGCATTTGCCAGTGAAAATAGGGACTGTGTTCGTATACTAAGATTGCCTCTTCTAAGACCAGGAGAGTTGTCTAAATGGTCAAAGGCCAAGACTCTTATAATGTGTCGTTATGACTTCTTTCCCGAATTACTTCTTTTGCCAGTTGGAAAACGAATCTTAACTTGGGCAAGTCTTAAGGGTAAAAAACAAAGTTTATGGCTTAAAGCGATTTATGCTCAGTTTGATTTGGTCATTGCTAGCACTAATCACCAGTATAAAGAGATAAAAAATATTCTAGCTAAAGACGATCATACTAATCTAGAGGTCTACGACTTTAGACCTCTTCAAATTCGTCGACGTTTGCAGGGTAAATCTCTTTCGACATCTCTCATTGAATTAGTTCAGCAAAAATCGTCCCAGCAAAGACTTATCTTAGGTAGTGTTTGGCAACATGATCTGCACCTTTTAAGAAACCTTTTAAAGTCAGATGAATCTATTCACCTTTGGCTCGCCCCACATGATCTTTCTGCGTATTCCTTAGAGTCTTTTAGATCTTTTTTTCTAGAGAATTATTCTGAATTTGAGATTGTATCAGTGAACTTAAAATCTTTAGAAGACGAGCTTAAAAGTCTAAAAAATATCGCTTTAGGCTCTAGAAAAGTTATTTGGATGCTTGAATCCCCTGGCATACTTGTCGAACTTTACTCCCAGTTCGAGTACGCATATGTAGGTGGGGGATTTGGTCGATCAATTCATTCTGTACTTGAGCCGACTATCGCAGGCTGTAAAGTCAGTTGTGGACCGAAGACCCATCGTTCAACTGAAATTGATTTAGCAAAGGAGCTATCACCGAAGCAGCTCAAGGTCGTTACTACGGCCAGTGACTTTGATCTTTGGTGGAGTAACGCTCATCAACAACCACTACCCTTAGAGGATGACAAAGTATCCCAAGCCATAGAGAATTGGATTAAGAAATCTGATGAAATCATAGGAAGAACTCTTGCTCACTAAAAACGTTGATCAAGTCGTTATAGGTAAAAGTACATTCTCAGTCCTTTTAGGACTGCAGCTCCTACAATCGGGCTCTAATGTCTTATTTCTCGATGATGATCGTATGGGCTACGGAGATCTCTACGAGCGATTTATTAGTGAGACGACAATGAAATCGCTGCAAGCCTGGGGCGAAGAGCTAAGTGTTGATCCATTAATTAATATCCATAAGTATCGAACACCTTCACAACATTATATCCACCTGAATTGCGCCAGACAGTCAATTCGAGTCAAGCTTTCTTCTTCACCTACTGGAAATATGCTCGAGCTTGCTAGAAAGCTTGGCTATCCAGAGGACAAACAATATTTTCCTGAATCAGATAGTTTTGATGAAGAAGTTCTAGCTAGTCTTAGTCGTCTTGGAAAACATCTCTATCGTTTTCAAACTTTGTCGCAACTAGATGCAAAAATTTTTACAGGACAAATACCTAAAGACTTAGTCGACTGGGCCGAGCCAATTATTGCGCCTTTTTTAGGACGAAAACAACTTAACCTTAATCGTCCTTGGGATGCGTTCTTCTATGTTGCCAGAGCAATTTATCATCAAAAGTTTTCGCTTGATTTCTCTACGGCTGAAATTTGGCATTTATTAATCGAAGCTATCTCTCCACGCTATGAACTTGATGCAACAAAACTCGTTTCTGATTTAGTAGATGTTTATCAATTGAGAGGCGGTCAGTTCAAAGCCACAAGAGTTAGAGAATGGATGTTTTATAAATCTGCCCCATGGAGCCTAGAACTTTCAAGTTACGAAGGAATCATTCATCCGAAAAAACTTATTCTCATGGGCTCACATAGTTCACCGATTGGACTAGAACTTGAGCCAGGTGGAAACTCCTATATTTCTGTATCAATGGACTTTGAATCAGAGCAAAACATTAATGTTCATTCAGTTGGTACAAGACACTTTGTTTTTTCCCCTGAAAACGTCGGCACAGATTTTGGACTCTGGTCGATGAAACATCTTGTTGATGGAAAAATGAAAGTAGAAGTAGCGATTAGAAAAAGAGAGGGCATGAAAATTGAATTTGTCGCCAAACAATTGATTTCTATGTCGCAAGTTATCTTAGATGAGCACTTCTCCTTAAATAAGTTTAAGCCTGTTTCAAATAAACTAAAGCAAGAAAGAGAGCTCTGGATTGATGAACACTTTCATAAACCAAGAAAACTGCGCGGAGAACTCCTTTTACCTGCCAAGATTAAGCTCAAACAAGTTTTGGCTCCTGGTAGTACTGAAACTGTAAAAAATGTCATGTACTTTGGGCCAGGAAGAAGAGATCGCCTTGGACTCATTAGTTCACTTATTGATATGAAGGATTCTTTACCTAGGTTGCAGTGATGCTTTCTAGCAAGCACAATAGAGCTATGAAGTATCGTTATCAAAAAGGACAAGCCTCAGTCGAATATATCCTTATGGTGGCCGCAATGGTTGCTGTGATGGCGAGCGTATTTGGAATTATTAGAGAAAGATTTATCGGAGATGGTGATTGTCCGACCCCTGAATCCTCTCTAATGTGCCGTCTGACCTCACTTTGGGAGTCTGATAATCCCGGAGATTTCAAGAGATTTCCTTACTAAGTGATTGATTTTACAAAGCCACCTCTGTAAATATTACACTAAGCCTGCGTTTTGATGCAACAAGTCGTCAAAAATGATAAAACTAATGCGATTTGTCTTAAGCTTTAAAATGAACTTGTGAGCCGACCCACACTCGGTTTCACAATAGAAGGAGAGTTCAATGAAAACGACAACGCAGAAATTGCAAATCATGGCCATGCTAATTGGTTTTGGTTTAAGCACACAGGGTTTCTCACAAACTGCAGATATCTTAGAAGATACTGAAGCTGTTCTAAACTCTGATCAAATTGACATTGATGGCATGTATGAACAGCCTCGTGAATCAGCTGCACAACGTATCGAAAAAATGCGTAAGCAGTTAGAAAAGAAAAACGAGGACATGGTTTCTAAAAAAATTGAAGACATGCGTATCAAAGAAGAGCAAAAACTTGCTAAAAAACTTCAAAAGGCTTTTACCGGTGGAAATATTGGTAATGTCGATGAAGTTTCAACAGCACAGGCAGCTCCAGCAAAAGTTGTTGCAGCAGCACCAGTTGTTGAAGAGAAAAAAGAAGAAATTAAGAGAAATAAAATTATACCATTATTCGGTGTAACCACATTCTCAGGTGACCAAATTGAATTTGAATCAAGCTTCAATGCTGGTCTACAAGCTGAAAGCTTACTAACAGATAGAATTTCAATGGGTCTAGGTATTAACTATACTTCAATGAAAATCTCTGACGTAGCTAACAACTTTAATAGTAATTATAATTATAACTTTGGTTATTATAACGCTTTTGGCACCAATGGTCGTGAGATTGATTATTCAAACATAGCGATTGAAGCGAATTCAAAATTCTTTATTACAAGTATTGAATCACGCTTTCGCCCATACATTGGTGCAGCACTTGGATATAACCGTCTAAGCATGAAGTATAGTAGCGAAAATGGTAACAACAACTTTAATAATGGCTTTCAAAACTTCGGTAATGAAGGACAAAAAAGTAGCAGTATCTCAGGGTCTATCCTTGGTGGTATGGAAGCTTCTTTCACTGAAAACATTGGTCTAACTCTTGATCTTCGTTACACAAGAGCTCTGACTAGTGGATTTAACCAGGATCAAGGAACAACAGTTCAACAAAGTCCTGACCAGTTGCGTTTACAAAATATCGGTGAAGCCATTGAAGATGCTAACCAAATTTCTGTTGGTGCTGGCTTAGTTGTTAGATTTTAATAGATTTTTGAAATAATTTTCAAAAGCCGTAGGGTTTGTCGTCCCTGCGGCTTTTTTGCTTTTAACGCACACGTTTCACTCGGACATTTCGTTCATTAGGCAAATTAGCTAACCTGTTGATTCAACTTTAACTGTTCCATCTTTTCGATTATCCTTTCATGGTCTTAAACTCATTTTATTCTAATGATTCTCTAAGCTTTGGAAGGAGAACACCATGGCATCACAATTAAACGGAGCAGTCTATATAGTAGACGCTCGAAGATCACCTCAAGCAAAATCTGGTATGGATTTAATGGATGACTCTATTAAAGGAGCTTTAAAATTAC
>CAXBMT010000084.1:0-10085 GCA_963976925.1 uncultured Bdellovibrionales bacterium | reverse complement strand
ATCTCGATAATTCATACAACGCACTTGGCAATGGATTTGGAGAACTTAAAGAAGGATATAGTGCGTCATTCACTATCCTCAACCGTAAAAAGCCTCTAACTATTCATAATAATATGATGAAAACTAATGTTAAGTGGAGCCCGTTCAATGGAATCTCGTTTCCAAGCTCACTAGAAGCCCTCTTTATAAATGGAAATTACACTAATTTGTAAGAAGTTGTTAGTTGAACAATAAACTCGGAAACCGTTTAATGTCATCTTTCTGTCAACTAATAAAGGAATTCGGGCATGTACAAATTAGGGATGATCATCGCATTAGTAGCTATAACAACTCTTAGCTTTGCACGCGATACTAATGAAAAAGTTATATACGGTGAAGATGACCGTCTAGACCTTTATGAAGTTATGGATACTGAAATCTTAAAACTTGCAGCTGCTACAGCTGGTATGATCGATTCAACTAAAATTTCAATTGATGGTGACGACGCTACTATTACAGGTCAGTCGCTTAAGCAGCGTGGTATGTGTGAATCAGAGCGTTTCTCTGAGCAAATGACTGCTGCTAACTGTTCAGGCTTTCTTGTTGGTGAAAACCTTCTTGTAACTGCTGGTCACTGTATTACTTCTCAAGATGACTGTAACTCAAACAAATGGGTTTTTGATTACGCTCACTTCGACGCTAACACTGAAGCGGCAATGACTTTAAAAACTTCTAGCATCTATAAGTGTACTGAGATTATTTCTCGCTCACTAGATCGCGCAACTCAAGATGACTTTGCTCTTATTAGAATTGAAAACATTTCTAATAAAGATATTGTTCGTCCTCATTTAACTGTTCGTACAACATCTAAAGTAACTGACAATGATCCACTTATTGTTATTGGTCACCCAACTGGTCTTCCAACTAAAGTTGCTGGTGGTGCTAACGTACGAGAGAACACGAATGATGTTTTCTTTGTTGCTAACCTTGATACATACGGCGGAAACTCAGGTTCAGCAGTTTTTAATGCAAAAGATAATACTGTTGAAGGTATCCTTGTTCGTGGTGAAAACGATTACAACTATGACTATGGTCAAGGTTGTAGAGTTTCTAATAAGTGTGAAAACGATGAGTGTCGTGGTGAAGACGTAACACGTATTACGAACATCACTGCTCTTATGGAAATCTTGGCAGCACAGCAGCCACAAATCTAAAACATTATAAGTAATTAATAATTCATAAAATGGTCCCTTTTTAGGGGCCATTTTGTTTTTTAGAGGGTCAATTTGATCCCGACTAAATACGTCTAATACCCCGGAATAATGTGCTGGGACGCTGGCCCGGTATTTGAAAGTTACAATAGCGATACAGACCTCAATCCAAGGAAGGAACATGGTCACACGCTTGTTGATACTATTTTTATTATTACCTTTTTCAGCTTACTCAGCTGGTCCTACAAAAAGGTTAATCGTTACATTTAAAAAAGATGCCTCTAACTTTGTTGGTGCTTCACGCTCTGTTCACGGTGCTACTTCTCAGCCCGATAGAATGATTGTTGAAGTTAAAGAAGGTGAGTCTGTTGAAGAAGCAATGAAGCAGTGGGAAGGCGTTGCCATTGTTGAAGAAGATAAGCTTCTTTCACACTTTGGAATGACTAACCCATCTGTTAACGATCCACGTGCTGATGATCAGTGGCACTTCTTTGATGATTTTTCTGGCATTGATCTAAATACTGTTTGGACTGAAAGCGAAGGCGAGGACATCGTTGTTGCTGTCGTTGATACAGGAATAAGACCTCACCGTGATCTTGAAGGAAGAATTCTTCGAGGCGCAGATATGATCAGTGATACTTCTGTTTCCAACGATGGTGACGGTCGTGATCGCGATGCAACTGATCCAGGTGATTGGGTTGGTCCAGGTGATCCTTGTTATCAAGGACAATCAGGTAATAGTTCATGGCATGGAACTCACGTGGCAGGAACTATCTTGGCCGAAAATGATAATGGAATAGATGTGGCCGGTATCAACCCTAATGCAAAACTTTTACCTGTAAGAGTTCTAGGTAAGTGTGGTGGTTATACTTCAGATATCGCCGATGGAATTCGCTGGGCAGCTGGTGGGCCTGGTGGAATTGTAGATGGCCTAAGACCAAACCCAACTCCAGCTAAAGTTATCAACTTGAGTCTTGGTGGCTCAGGCGCTTGTGACTTTACAATGCAATCAGCGATTGACTATGCCGTTACTCAAGGTGCAGTAGTTGTTGTGGCCGCAGGAAATAGTTCACTTGATATGGATTCAAATCCTGTCACACCAGCAACTTGTAATAATGTTGTCACTGTTGGTGCTTCAAATCGTTCACGTCAACTTTCTTGGTTTTCAAATCACGGTCGCGCCGTAGATATTGTTGCACCCGGTGGACAATCACCTAATGGAGTTATCTCGCTTGGCAACACCGGTAGAACAACACCTGGCAGTGATAGTGTTACTGAAATGAGTGGGACATCTATGGCGGCGCCTCATATCGCCGGCATCGTATCGTTAATGAAAAGTGTAAATTTTGATATTGCATCTCATCAAGTGGAGAGTATTCTTCGTGCTAGCGGTAGCGTCATGACTGGCATGTGTGCTGTGCCTGGTCGTTGTGGTGGTGGATTCGTATTTGCCGTCTCTGCTGTTGCAGAAGCTTCAAGAACAATTGCTGAAGATCCAGTCTTAAGTGGTTCAGATAACCTTAATCAAGCGCCTACAGTGCCTCTAATCACTCGTTCAGAAGATGAAGGTGGCGGAGCATGTGGTAGCGTTGATATGAGTGGTGGCCCTGGAGACTTTGGTGGCGGAATGTTTGTTGGTATATTGTTGATCTTTATGCTCGGAAATGTCGGCAAGGTTCGTCGCTACGCTTAATTCATAAACCTCATTAATGACAGCAAAAGACAGAATGTTGGACGGGACAGTTCAACATTCGAGCGTTTTAATAAATCACTGTCTTTTATTGTTATTTAGCGTGGCTTTGACACGGAGGTTCCTTATGAAAAAATTGCTAGCTATTATGGCCATGGTTTCTTTTACTGCTCATGGTGCAACCATTGCGGTTATCGACTCTGGTACAGATCTATTACACAAAGAGCTTTATGATAAAGCTTGGATTAATGAAGGTGAAATTGAAGCCAATGATCGTGACGACGATTATAACGGATTCCAAGACGATATTAACGGTTGGAACTTTGCTGAGACCAATAATCAAATCATCGATTATTCTTACTTGGGCACACTAACTTTTGATATTCGCCGCTTCTTTGAAATTCAAACGAAAAGTTTTTATGGAACAGTGACTGATGAAGAGCGTGCTTGGGTTGCAGAAATTCGCAAGAACGAAGAGTTCATTAAGCAAATTGGAATTTACGGTAACTTTATGCACGGAACCCACGTTGCGGGTATCACTGCTAAGGATTCTGACCTTGCAAAAATTATGGCCGTTAAGATTATTCCTACTGAAGTAAAACTTCCTTTTAAAGCTCAAAAAGCTGGTCCAGGACTTTTCCTTCTTAAGCAAGGTCTTAAGCTTTTAGCTTCTCAACAAATGGTAATGTTAACGAACGTTGCTCGTTACGTTGATGGTCATAAAGTTGATGTTGCAAACGGATCTTTTGGTACAGGTTACCCACAAGCTAAAATGATTGTTGAAACACTTGCTAAAACAATCATGAGAAAAGAGCCACCAACTGAAGAGCAAATTCATGAGCTAACAGTTGAGTTCTTGAACACTCTTATTAAAGAGGGTGATCATATGGTTCAAGCTGCAGAAGACACTCTTTTTGTTTTCGCTGCTGGTAACGACGGTCTAAACAATGACGAGTTCCCAACTTCTCCAACGAATATCCAAGCCGATAACGTTATTTCAGTTGCTGCTGCCCTAGAGTTTAATAAGCTTGCAAGCTTTTCTAACTATGGCGCTTCAATGGTAGATGTAGCTGCTCCTGGTGTTGGTATTGATTCAACTGTTCCAGGTAATAAATATCTTCAAGTCAGCGGAACTTCACAAGCTGCTCCATATGTTGCAAACATCGCGGGTCAAGTGAAAGACGCTAACTCAGAACTTGCTCCACGTGATATTAAGAAAATTATTCTTGGTACTGTTGATATTCGTGAGTGGCTTGTTGGTAAAGTTAAGACATCTGGTACAGTCAACACTGCTCGTGCAGTTCGTGCTGCTGAACTTTCACGTTCAATGAATGTTGATCTTGCTATCCGTAATTCTATTACTGATGTTCAAGACATTCCTTCAACTGATACAAAATCAAATGTTAAGAGTGAAGGAGTGGTATTGCCACTACCATCAATGTTTAAACTATAAATTAAAGTTTGATTGATTAAATTAAGCCCGCTTTAAGCGGGCTTTTTTGTGTCAATTAATGAAGACTCATAATCTGACGTGTTTCTTTTTTCTTAATTTCTGGTAACTGAGTAGGCAGTTTTGCATGTCCTGCTACAATGATCATATAAGGCTTATAAGTTTTATCAAAACCTAATAACTCATTCAAAAAGCCCATAGGCTTTGGAGTGTGGGTTAATGTTGCTAGTCCGGACTGATGTAATGAAGCTATTAAAAGTCCTACCGCTATGCCTGTAGACTCTAAAGGATAGTAGGTTTTCTGCATTCTTCCTTGTTCGTCCTTGGTATGTGTTCTTGTAAAGACAATAACGAGTGAGCTGGCCTCAGTTAGGTATGCTTTATTAGCATCAGTGGCAAACGGTTTTAAGTCTTCAAGCCACTGTCTAGGTGCTCTTCTTTGGTAAAAATCCGATTCTACAGCCTCTGCGGCCGTTCTAATTTTCTTTTTAATCTCTGGGTTTTGCACGAGAGCAAAATGCCATGGTTGCTTATTCGCACCACTAGGAGCTGTCGCGGCTGTTTTGATCGCATTTAATAAAACTGATTCATCAACAGGTTCGTTAGTAAACTCTCTGATCGATCGACGTGTCGCCATTTGCTCATAGAAAGTAAAACTTCTTTTAATATCGATTTTCATTATGATCTCACAAATAAAAATGAAACATTAGCCAAGAGACATCGCTAGTAACCTTTCGAGGAGTCCTGTCGTTCCTTTTATGGTACTCAACTTGAAATTCAAAGTGTGCAAGTGGAAACCATTGGAATCCCAGTCCGGCCAGATCAGTTCGGGTATTATGTTGTTTAAGATCTCTTTGTAAAAAATCTACAACAAAATAGGGGAGTAATCCTTTAAAGCCTTGATACCCAAAGGTAAGTGTCGAGGCTAAAAGATTTGTTTTTGTCTCACCAGAAAAGTTCTGTTGATAATCAATCTCCCCTTTAAAATAAAATTCGTTAGGGATTTTTTGAATTGAGTAGATGCCAAAAAGGTTTCTTCGACTCGCTCCTGTTTCCCCATAAAGATAGTTAACGCCTAATTTAGACTTGCCTTCAATATATCTTGCGTAATTTATAAGAAAAGATTTTTCGTTAGTCGTTGTTTTTGGATCATTGATATCGCCAAAGTCTGTCGCCAAAAAAATCTCATCTGTTTCACTAAATTTTGAAAACTCTAATTGATATGACTCGCTGTTAGATCCAAAGCCTAGTGGCGATTTCGTAAGTCGTGTATGTGTTGGATCATTTAGACCATAGTTTCTTCTAAACTTACCACCTCGTAGCTTAATTTCATCAGTTACATCCCAAGAGATATAATGTCTCTCAGATAAAAAATCATTCTTTGTCGGAGTCTGACTAGGTCCACCTTGAACACCTGCTGTCGCAACGACCCATAAATCCATATACCTTGCTGCTACTTCAATATTTTGTTGCATCACAAAGTTTCGACCCTGACTGTTATTGTCGTTCTTGAGATGAGTTTGTATTGTTCTAAAGTTACCGCCAATTTTTACAGCCTCAGTATTTGAAACAGCTCCAAATAGTGGTCTTTCAATTCCATCCCATCCGGCCCAAGTACTCATTAATTCTTTTGATAAAGATCGCCCATAGTCTGTAAGTACACCGCCACCACTTTGTGAAACATGGCAGGCCATGCAGTTTACATATCCATGAGTAACATTCTCAACATAGGCCAATGAAATACTTGGAGCGATAAAAATTAAAAGCAAAAGAGCTTTCATAAATATTCCTATTCGACTTTTCCGTTAACTTTGATTTTAACTTCTTTGGCAACTGTAATACCTTTAAAACTCGGTATATCGATGCCAAAATCGGAAAGATTAATCTTAAATTCAGCTTCTAATCTATTATCATCATTGAGCGTGGCTATTCCTTGCACCATTTTTTCTTGTCCATGAAGATTGAGTTTTGCTTCAAAATTTATTTCTTTGTTTTTCTCAATTCTTGTTTTGGTGAAGGAGAGCTTTGCGTTTGGGAACTTTTCTATTTCGAGATATTTATTTTTAAGATGATCATCTCTTAATTCGATACCAGTATCTAGGCTGGTAAGCTCCAGATCAAAGTTGCCATCAAAAATATTGTCCTCCCCAGTGAGTGTGCCACTTAGAAGATTTGATTTTCCATCAATACTGATCAGAGCCGGCTTTGCTTTTGCTTTAAACTCAACTTGTCCTTGGGACAGTTTTAATACTTCAGCCTGTGCACTTGTTATAAATAATAAGAGAATTAATAGCTTTCTCATGTTGTCTCCTAAGGTAAACCTTTCTCTATCCATTCAATGATGACTTCTACTTCTTCTGGCTTTAATTGTTCGATATTTGACCAAACAGGTGGCATTGGCTCAACAGGATCATTAATGACACTAATAAGGTAACTTTCTTCTGGTTGCTCAAAGTTGAGTAACTTTTCACTACCAAATTCACGATCTCTTTGTTCAAAGAAAGCTTGTCTGCTTGAAAGGTCTAAAAATTTTGCTTGGCCTTGTGGGTTATGACAAACTAAACATTTTGGGAAGAATACCTTGCTTGATAACGAAACCCATGTCGCTTCTAGCTCTTCATTTGCCGGAGGGGGTGTACCCGCTCCCTGGGGGGCTCCTGCTGCGGCCCATGCAGCTAGAAGTTCTTTTTTACCTCTACTCAGTGGAGCCGCATTCTTAGGCATTCTGTTTGATTCAACAGCATTCAGAATATTCGAGATTTCGTTTTTAACACCTTCATAGCTACTATACTGTTGGTGGCAACTTAGGCAGTGTGGTTTGATAATATTATCGCTTATTGTTTTGAAATCTAGTGGAGCATCAAGGTTTCTATTAAAAGTATCTTCGAGCACACCTTTTTGTTCTGAGTAATTGCCACAAGAGGTAAGAATAAAAATTATACTAATTAAAATTATCTTCATTTCTTACCTCCCATTATATTAGCTATTACTTTCTAGGTTCTTCACCAGAAATTTGCTTCCAAAATCCATCAGCTCTGTTTTCGTGAGATTCGATATCTCTATCAAAATTTCTCTTCGCTCTTGAAGCCACAAAGAGATGCAGTCTGTTGCCACTTATGGTGAATAAATGCGGTTGAATATCAACTTTTGAACCAGACGCCATTGCGTACGCACACCATGAGCCGTAGGTTGGCTCATATTTTGATGGATCCGTGAGAAACTGATCTTGGTTACTTTGAGATGTGAAAAGGTAAGTAACACCTTTATATTCTAGTGCGAATTCAGAACTTCCCATCTGTGGGGTTGATCCACCTTCAGGAAAATACGATACAGGATCATATCCCTTAAGAGAGACAGTGTTCTCTAGGTTGTATTGCTCTATATTTCTAAAATCATCAGCTTTTGCGGCTAAAGTCAGCATCCCAAGGATTGTCATCAACATGCTTGTTTTCAGTACTTTGTTCCATTGTAATTGCATTTTTCTTCCTCCAGTTATTCGTTATTTAATTTTTAAAGGTAAATCTATCTTATGTAACGATTAGTGTTGCTTAATTGTCAGTTTAGTTCTACTAATTAGCCAGGAGGACTTATGTCGAGAGATTTAAATGTTGATCAGATTAAGAAATTATGGATTTTAGACCTAGTTTTGGCGCATAAAAGTCTAAAACATGCTGCCTTACAGGCTAAGGTCACTCCGAGCGCAATTTCTCAAACTCTAACTTCATTAGAGCAGTCTTTTGGTCGCCCTCTTTTGATAAGAGAAAAAGGAAGTGTGCTTCCTACACCAGATGCAATTGCTATCTTAAAGATCGTTAAGCCGGCTTTTGAAGCGTTTGAAAAGCTAAAAGATATTAACGGTGAGCCTGTTCCTGAACTTAGTTGGATAAATTTTGGTACCTATGAAAGCATCGCCATTAACATTTTACCTGGGCTGATTAGTTCTTTTGAAAAGAAAATCCCAAACCTGAGGCTCGGATTAAAAATCTCTCGAACTGCCAGTTTATTAACTATGCTTAGAAAGGGAGAGCTTTGCTCAGCCTTAATCACAGAAAATGATAATCTTGATAGATTTTATACCGTCGATGTGGCTGAAGATCGTCTTGGACTTTATATCTCAAAAAACTTAACTCCTTCAAAACAACTTCTAGATAAGATTGGTTATGGATCACTTGAGCCAGGCCGTGATGGTTTACCTCGTTATTTTTCGAAGTTCTTAAAACAGATTAATATTGATCGACCGATGATATTAAGTGATAGTTTTGAGAGTCTTAGAGCTGCTGCTAGTGGTGGTGCCATCGCTGCTGTTTTACCTGATCGTGTCGCTTCAAGAAATGATGATCTGATCGAAGTGACATCTCTTAAGGCTACGAAAAAAGGGTCTAAAGATATTGGATTACATCGTCTTATTGTCGTAGGACAAACTAATTGCGATAAAGAAGAGATCAATTTTGTTGCTACTGAGACGGAGCGCTTACTTAATTAATTCTCGTAAGTTTTCTAATCTCTACAGTTCTCTCAAGCGGTGGACCTCTTTCAAGAAACTCTATCTTAAAGTCTGCAGCAAAAAGATTGTTTATTTCTTCATCGCTTATTGAATATGGTGGCCCTTCATCTGATTCGTGAACAAGCGTAATAAGAAGAATCTTTCCTTTTGGGATTAAGAGGTCTTTATATTTTTGAGCCATTCTTTGTCTTAGCTCTTTTGAAAGTGCAACTAAGCATGCTCGATCATAAATCGCTTCATATTTTCCATCGTGGTAGAAGAAGTCTTGGTGATAGAGACTGAGTCGACTAACGTTAGTTTGAAAACGGTTGTCTTCCCATTTGCCATGGATTTTATTTTCACTGATGAATTCGTCAATCGCTTGCTTTGCTAACTCAACGCCAACGACACCATGGCCTTGCTTTGCCAGCCATATTAAATCAATGCTTTTTCCACATAAGGGCACAAGGATACGATCACTCGGATCAAAAACCGAGCTGGCATACTTTATAAGATTGTCGTTAGCTTCTTGGCGGTGAAATCTTGTTCGTCCATCGGCCCAAGCCTGCTCCCAGAACTTCTTATTTTCATCGAGTGACATAAATGACAGCCTTTTGATCATCAATTTTTTCCTATTGTGATTGAAGATTCTTCAGTAGTCCATATAGGTTTGTCTTTAATTATGTAAAATCGTTATTTTTTCACGCTTTTATTGTCAATATTGCAAATAAGTCACTTTTAATTGAATTATCTTCAATAAATGTCGATTATGTTGAATAATAGACATCAGTGGAGGTCTTTATGTGTGGATTCGTAGTCGTAGTTGGTAGCAAAGTTGAACAAGAGCAAATTATTCAAAGTGCAGAGCATTTGGCCCATCGAGGACCTGATGAGAAAGCTCATCACGTAACCGCAGAGGGCATTGTTATGGTCCACCAGCGCTTGGCCATCGTTGACCTTCACACTGGTAAGCAGCCAATCGTCAGCAGCTCTCAAGTGGCTCTAGTTCACAACGGGGAAATCTGGAACCATCAAAAGCTTAGAGGTCAGCTCGGCGATGTCTTTACGACCAAGTCTGATTCAGAGGCGATTCTTCGTGGCTATGAAGAGTGGGGAGAGAAAGTCATCAATCATATAGATGGTGACTTCGCTTTTGTGATCGCTGATAAAGGACAAATTTTTGCTGCTAGAGATGCTCTTGGTATTAAACCTCTATATGTAGGTCGTGATGCAACTGGTGGTCTTTGGTTTGGTTCTGAACAAAAAGCCTTA
>CAXBMT010000083.1:0-10126 GCA_963976925.1 uncultured Bdellovibrionales bacterium | reverse complement strand
AACCTTTCATAGAAACTCCAAATTTAAAATATCGTAGCTATAGTACACTGATTTTCAATGTAGGAACAATCAGAGCTTTGTTTGATGGGGAAGACTGAGGTTTTATTTATTAGACGATTGTGTGGTGTTTTGGACTTTAGGCTCAGAGTTCTTAGTTAGACGATCAATTGCATCCATAACACAGATACCGCAGCCTGTTCCCACACCTAAGTGTGAAAGTGCGTCCTTGCCTGAAAGACCTTTAGAGACAACTGTCTTAACTTGATCTTCAGTAATGTTGTTACAAATACAAACGTACATAAAACCCTCTGATTGAATGATACACCAACTGTTCGGCAACTCAAACTTTTTCTTGATAATTCCTGCATTTTTTAGGTAGTGTTTACACACTTTTACGAAAAATTAAGGAGTTACAGTGAAATTTTTATTACTCGCCGCATTGTTTGCAACGCCCGTTTTTGCCTCTTTAACCGTCTCTAAATCACTCGACAAGCAGTCTATCAAGGCCATGACGGGTTGTTATCTGATTAAGTTTCAAAATGCTGAGACTTTCGCTTTTGATAAGGATTATGAGTTCTATCCTCGTTATGCTTCAGGTGGGCTGGAGTGGATTTTTGTTGATGAGGAAAGTGAGAACGAAATTGAACTTCAGCATTTATTGGTCATTCCTGAAATGCCGGGTGGAGTTTTGAAGCATTGGAGACAAACTTGGCACTTTGAAAATCAATCACTCTATAGCTTTCAAGGTAATAACTCTTGGAACCATAGTTTAGAAGATCAAACTAAGGTCAAGGGAGAGTGGACTCAAAAAGTTTATCAAGTCGATGATTCTCCTCGCTACGAATGTTCTGCACCATGGATTCATACTTCAAGTGCTAACTACTGGGAGTGTTTATCAGATGCACCACTTCCTAGAAGAGAATTTTCTGTAAGAAATGACTACAATATTCTTCGTCGTACGAATAGACATGAGCTGACTTCCTTTGGTCATGTTCACGATCAAGATAATGTTAAAGTCGATCGTCATAACGGGTCAGAAAAAGCGATTGTGATGGAAAAAGGTTACTACACCTATACCAAGCAACCTGATGAAGCCTGTGCTGCAGCTCCTGCGTGGTGGAAGGGACGTCGACGTTTTTGGAAAGATGCCCAAGCAGTTTGGGATAAGCTTTTTGAGCAACAAGAAAATCTAAGCTTTAAGGCAAAAGTTAATGATTCACTGCTTTGGCAAAAGCTATTTGCTTTAGATGAAAAGTTTTCTGCTTCGCGTGATTATGACACACAGGCAGTCAAATCAGCGGTGGAAACTTCGATTAGAGCACACTTACGCTAGTCGAATCACTCTGTATTCAGTAGGATAAGGGGGCTTTTGCCCCCTTTTTTTGTTAGTGGAGAGTTCATGCTTGATCTTAAATTTATTCGCGAAAATCCAGAAGCTGTTAAAACGGCAATTACTCAAAAAAGAGTTGGTCTCGATTTAGATGAGTTATTGGCACAGGATCAAATTGTTTTAAAACTTAAACAGCAAGCTCAAGAGCTTCAAGAAAAAAGAAATGCTCATTCGAAAAAAATTCCAAAAGCGTCTAATGAAGAGCGCCCAGCATTGATTGAAGAGGGACGAAAAATTGGTGCTGAGCTTGATGCTATGAAGCCAAAACTATCTGAAGAAGAAGAAAAACTTAAGAACCTAATGTATCTCGTTCCAATGATTCCTTCTCCTGAAGCTCCAATTGGTAAAGACGACTCTGAAAATGTTGAAGTCAAAAAAGCTGGAAAGCTTCCGGAGTTTAAATTTAAACCCCTAGATCATGTCGAGATCTTAGATAAAAAGAACTGGGCCGAATTCGAAAAAGTTGCAACTGTTTGTGGCTCAAGATCATATAGTCTAAGAAATGAAATGGTCTTACTCGAGATGGCCGTTCATCGTATGGCCCTCGATATTTTGATGAAAAAAGGATTCACCCTGGCGAGTTTTCCGGCCATGGTCCGAGAGCATGCCTTGTTTGGCTCAGGGCATTTTCCTGCTGGACGTGATCAAGTCTATCATCTGCCAGATCAAGACCTTTATTTATCTGGTACAGCTGAAGTTCAAGCGAACTCCCTGCATACAGGTGAAATGCTCGACGAAAAGCAACTTCCTATTCTTTACGCTGGTTATTCACCTTGCTTTAGAAGCGAAGCTGGCAGCTACGGTAAAGATGTGCGTGGATTAATTCGTGTGCATCAATTTATGAAAGTTGAGCAGTATATTCTTTGTAAAAATGATGAAGAAGAATCAAAAAAGTGGCATAAAAAACTACTAGAAACTTCGGAAGAAATTGTAAATGCGCTTGAGCTTCCATATCGAATTGTTGAAGTTTGTACCGGTGATATGGGTGCTGGTAAGGTTCGTATGTATGATGTTGAGTGCTGGGTTCCTTCAGAAGAGAAGTACCGTGAAACTCACTCTTGTTCGTCTCTTCATGATTGGCAGGCGAGAAGAAGCAATCTTAGATATAGAAATTCTGAAGGCAAGGTCGAGTACGTTCACACGCTTAATAATACTGCCGTTGCTACTCCTAGAATTCTTGTGAGCATGCTTGAATGTCATCAAAACGAAGACGGTTCAGTCAATATCCCTAAGGCTCTTCAGCCTTATATGGGTGGATCAACAAAGATAGGCTAAGCGACACTCTTTCAATGGCTTAGGACTATGATAATTTTTACAATTCCCTTATGGACTTGTTTCGCCGCTGATATGAAACCAGTAATTAGATAACTAAAACTGGAGTTTTACATGAAGCTATTAAGGTCTTGTATTGCAAGTATGTTGGTGTTGGTCCTAAGCACAACAAGCTATGCTGCTACTATCGAATTAACAAAATCAAAAGCCATCGTAACTAAAGAGAACGCGACTAAAGAAGTTCTTCGCGGTTTAGATAAGGCCATTAGAAAAGAGCAGAAAAAGCCAACTCCAATTGCAAAACTTAAAGAAAAGGCTTCAAAAAAAGTTGTTAAGAATTTTGATAAAAGAAAAGATCTTTTAGAAGATATCTTTAAGCATGATGATCAAGATAAGCGCTTAAAGGTTTTAGATAAAAAACTTAAAAAGCTTTCTAAACTTGATCCGACTTTAGCTGATATGAATAGCGAGGCAGATAAAGTTGAGCTACTAATTTCTTTAGAAAGAAAGTTCGAAACAATTGATAGTGAAATGAATGCTCAGATTCAAGCGGTTAATGACGAGCTCTCTAACTTCAATACAACTGAAGAATACCTAGTTGACCTTAAGTCAAAAGTTGAAAACGACACACTTGCTTCTTCACTGAATAAGTCTGGACGTAATATCGCTAATATTGACCAATATGATGTCTATATTGCTCTTTACGTTTTAAGTGCATTATTCTTCATTGGGTTTATTTATTATCTAGTTGTTTCAGCAACTGTTGCTATCTGGACGTTCTCTCCAGCCTTGGCGATCATTTTTCTTCTTGTTATGCTTTAAAAAATCATGGGAGCTTCGGCTCCCATTTTTATAAGTCTCGCCAATTTCTTTTAAGTCTACTCGTAATAACTTTTTCTACTTTTTCATCATCTTTAAATAATGGGATAGGTAAATTCAACTTCTTTGCTTTACCTTGATAATACTCTTCTCTACTAGGATGATGAGGATTAACTGCGTGAGTAATCTTCGCGATACTTTCTTGTAATATTAATTGATAAATAATTTCTGCCAAATCTTCTCTGTGGACGAGATTAATATTACCTTTTGGATTCTTAATATCTTTTTTTCCACTTATAAAATGAATAGGGTGGTTATCATCATCATAAAGACCAGCAGCTCGAACAATGTGACCATTTGGCTGGTTTGCGACTTCTATTTCAGCCTGATAAAGAAGATTACTTCTGGCATCGTTGGCAATTGGTTGCGTCTCTTCAGAGATTAACCCAGTGTTAGCACCAAAAACTCCTGTTGAGCTAATCTGAACGATTGGTGTCGTTGGATACCTCGAAAATAGTGCTGCCAATTGGACAGGATAAAGATCGCTTGGAGGAAAAGCACAAATGACTCTATCGGCATCGGGTAATGATTGCGTACCGTCTTTAGAGCTCCATATGATGGGAATAACTCCAAGATCTAGAAGTTTTTGATCAGGTTTTTGCGTTGTACCCGCAACCTGGTGACTATCTGCTAGAGCCAGCTTTGCTAGATTTTTACCCGTTCGACCTAAACCTAGAATAAGTATGAACATTTTGATCTCTTTTCAAAAAACTAATATCTAGACTATAATAGCAAAATGCAAATATTTAAGCTTGGCGGTAAGACCGTCGCTATTATTTTGGTTGGCAGTGCAATTGTTCTATCGATTGCCTTAGTAGTGTTAATGCCTTTTGGTATTGCTCAACACTTACTTAACTAGTCTGGCCGAAAGCTTTGTCGAGCCTCTCTCTTGTTTCAGGACTAGAAACATCTTTGCCTGTTAAATAATCAGCAACTTCTGGTTTATCTTCAGAGTAGATCGTGTAGTTTAGTGGAGAAGCACTAATAATACTTTGAAAGTTCTCAGGTAGGTCATTCCAATACAAAGTGATGAGGCCATTTGATTCTCTAACTTCATCCTTTGAGTTTTGTAAGTATATTCTTTCGAGATCCTTATAAGGATTTGCTCTTAAATTTTGTGTGACAAGAAAGAATTGAGTCGCTAAGGCTACTCGGTGCTTTATCTGCAGCTCCTCGGAGAAATCCTCCGGAGTTATGATCTCGACTTGATCAATAAAGAGCCTGACGTAGTCCTCTAGCTTATTTCTTTTTCTTAAGGGCCAATCAGGATGCTGCGGATCAATTAAAGCAACATGATTCCACCAACCAATGGGAAATTCATAGGATAATATGCGCTTACTTCTGAACCATGGTCCAAATTTCCATAAAAATGCGACTAGGAGAATTAAAGCGACTAGCGTCAATTGACTCAAAACGTTCCTCTTTGGTACTTTTAATGATTATAAGGGGAAACTTATGGCTAAAAAACCTAAAAATAAAAGAACACGTTTAGATAAAGAAACAAAAGCTGCAGGAAAAAGAAATCTTTATATTTTGCTTTCACTGGCCGCAGTTGGTGCTGTTATAGTGATAGTAGGTAGTTCTTTATCGTAAAAACTTTTCTTTTTGTCCTTGATCAAAGCATTCTAAAATTCTATCTCCATACTTTTGCTTAAGAGCAAGTGCTCTTCCATCTAAGATCAAATCTTGGAGAGATTTCTGACAATATGCTTGAGTGTATTTAAGTTTATATTCACCACAATGCTTCTTATGTAAGTGAGCTGACTTAGGTGAACCCCTGTAGGTTTCAAGTGATAAGGTTTCGCACTCATCCTTGGTGTATTCTGATTTACCAATACAGCCTAATAAGCTAAAAAAGATTAAATATTTAACCATGAGTTATTATAACATGAGTTCAGTCGTTCGTTTTTACTTTGATTTTCTGTCTCCTTATTCCTACTTAGCTTGGACTTGGCTTAGAGATAGTGGTCTTAATATTAAAGCTGAGCCTATTGTCTTGTCACAAGTCATTCATAGTTATGAAACGAAAGGTCCCGCTGAAATTGCCCCTAAAAGAGATTACCTATGGAAACATTGTCTAAGGACAGCAAAAAGAAGGGGAGTTCCTTTTGTTATGCCGGCCAAGCTTCCGTTTAATTCTTCCTATGCCCTTCGTCTGGTCATTGCCTCGGATGGTGACAAGAAGATCATAGATAAGCTTTTCAGAATGGCGTGGGAAGATGGTCTAGATATTGAAGATACTGAACAACTATTAAAAGTACCTGAGCTTAAAAGTTTGGATGAAATTGCTTCAGGTCGTGAGGCGAGGCGACAGTTGAAAAATAATGTCGCTCAAGCTATTGAAAATAAAGTCTTTGGGACCCCAACATTCATGGTTAATGGAGAGTTGTTTTGGGGCGATGATTGTCAAAAAGATCTATTCGACTTCCTAAATGGACAGGATCCCTTAAACACAGATCATTTCAAATACTTCCTTGAGCGTTTTGGACGGGAATAACAATCCCTAGTCACTGCACTAAACAAAGTCATTTGCTATACTTATAAGAGTTATTGCCCTTTTGGAGGAGCTCTTATGGCACATGGACGAGCCAGTAAAAATGTTGAAGACGAGTACTCAAGTTTTGATCAACTTGATGGTCGCCATCCACTACAAAAAGCATTACCTGAAATGGTTGTAAGTTATCGAGCTCGAACCAGAAAAGGTGCAAAGATTGCTTACTTCAATTTTCACTTGGCAAAAGAAATGGGACTGATTCCAGAGGATCATCCTGAGATCATGAATGCCTCCTTAGAAAAAAAACTTATAGAAACTTTTAGTATTATTATCATCAACGAATACGATGATATTAATGGCAAAAAATTTCCAGAAAAAGAAATCAAGCCACATAAATATATGGCCACTCGCTATTTACAGTTACAACATCCTAATAAAATGGGAAAGACGTCAGGTGATGGTAGAAGTGTTTGGAATGGACAGTTTAAAGGTAAGAAAGGAAAAGTCTGGGACGTTTCTTCTTGTGGTAGTGGGGCAACTTGCCTATCACCTGCGACAGCGATTCAAGGAAAGTTTTTTGAAAGCGGTGATCCAACCATTTCATACGGTTGTGGTTATAGTGAGCTCGATGAGGGTTTTGCCACTGCTTTCTTCTCAGAAATTATGCATAAAAATGGCTACTCAACTGAGAGGGCGTTAATCGTCCTAGATTACGGTGGAAATATTGGGTTGACTGTTAGGGTTCACCCAAATCTTTTAAGACCGTCACATTTCTTTGCTTGGCTAAAGCAGAGTGATCATAAAGCTTTAGAGACTTTGACGACGCAGTGGATATCTCAGCAAGTTAAGAATAAAGCTTTTGTGAATTTACCCAAAACTAAGTCGGCTCAATATAAATTATGTCTTGATTGGATTACTGAAAAGTTTGCAAAGATCAGCGCTAGATTTGAGGATGACTATATATTTTGTTGGCTCGACTGGGATGGTGATAATATCCTGATGGACGGCGGGATTATTGATTACGGCTCCATCAGACAGTTCGGTCTTTTTCATTCAGAATATCGCTATGACGATGTTGAACGTTTCTCAACGACGATTGTCGAACAAAAACAAAAGGCTAAATACCTTGTTCAAACCTTTGCACAAATGTTTGATTATCTAAAAACCGGACAAAAGAAAAATATCAAAGATTTCGCGAGTCATTCAAGTATGACTCGATTTGATGAAATCTTTGAATATCAAAAAGACCTCAATCTTTTAGAGAAAATTGGCTTTGACGAAAAAAGTAGAGACACACTAATTTCTAAATATCGTTCAGATGTTTTTGAATTTAGAAAAATCTTTAGCTGGTTTGAAACCTCCAAAAGTTCGGAAGGGTTAATTGAAGTTGCTGATGGTGTAAATCGTAATGCTATTTATTGCATGAGAGATATTTTGCGTGAGTTCCCTCAGCTTATATTAGCTAGAGGAAAGGATCAGCGCCTTGAAGCTGAAGAGTTTATTGAGATTATTAGAAGTAGTTACGCGAACGATGCTGACGTTAAACTGACGGCAAACTTAAAACAAAAGATTGCCCAATTTCAAGAAGGCTATCTCAAATTAGTTGATCATGTCGGAAAAACGTCGAGTATACTATTGGCGATAACGATGAGATCAAGTGTCATTAATAAATATGATCGAGTAACAGGTGATGCAGTCACAACTGTTGTTGATAAGGTCATGAATGCAAAACCGAAGTTAAAAGCAGACGATATGTATGATGTACTTCGTGAATTCACAGAATTTCAAAACTTAGATCCAGACTTAAAAGATGTAACCACCGGTGCAAAGAAGTCTAACCGTGAAAAACTGATGAAGACAATGGTTCAAATAGTAAGAGAATACCGCGAGGGGCTGTGAAATTAGTTTTTCATGGTGGCGGGCATAGCGACGATAATAAGGATCTCAACCTTGAGGCACTAAGAATGTGTCAGGATCCAGATCCTGTTATTACCTACATTCCTGCCTGCTCTATTGATTCAGAAGGTGACTTTCTTGAGTTTGCAAAAAGTTTTCAGGACTTGGGAGTCGGACGATTTTTATACTTTCCAGTTGATGTTCCCTTTGACCAAACAATGCTTGCTCAAGTTTTAAAATCAAATATCATTCATCTTTCCGGTGGTAATACTTTTTACTTTTTAAAAACCATGCGTAAGGCTAAGTTGATGCCTAGGCTTAAGGAGTTTGTCCGAAGTGGTGGTGTCTTAACAGGTCTATCAGCGGGAGCGATCATGATGACTCCGGATATAAGCTCTGCTGGATATCCAGACTTTGATTGTGATGAGAACGATGAACACCTAAAGGACCTTCGAGCACTAAAACTCGTAAACTTTGAGTTCTTTCCTCATTATAGAAATTCCAAACGTTATGAGTCAGAACTTAGGGCTCAATCTCGCTTAATTGATTATCCAATCTATGCTGTTCCCGATGGAAATGGAATTGTCGTAGAGTCAGAAAATACAAGATTCATAGGAAAAGCCTTTTGCTTTTATAAGGGAAAAAAAATTGTTATTGGTCGCTAGTTCGCTTGAAAGGTAAAAGCTTTTCGTATTCTTTTTTAACCTCTCCTAATTGTTCTGCTTCTTGTTTGATAAACTTATTGATCGCCATAGCAAAGTCTGGTTGATTAATCTTATGATGAGAGAGAATCGTTATAGGCTCAAAGCCTCTGAGTAACTTCTGTTCACCTTGAGCACCGGCTTCAACTACTTCAAGTTTTTCTCTTATCGCGATTTCCATCGCACGATAATAGCAAAGTTCAAAATGTAAAAACTGAACTTCTTCGGTGCATCCCCAATAACGACCAAAGAGTCTTGAATCACTTTTTAAATGTATCGCGGCAGCGATTGGTTTTGAATCACGATACGCCATAAGAAGTATGATTTGATTCGCTTGGAGTTTTAACCAATGAGTAAAAAACTCTCTGTTGAGATAGGCTTGTGACCACTTTTTAGTAATAGTTGTAAAATAAACATCTGCTAAGTAATTTGCATCACTCTCACTCAGTTGTTCGCCTGTCTTTTCTTTAATCTCAATATTTGAATCAGCAATAAACTGTCTTTCTTTTTTAATATTCTTTCTTTTATTCTTTCTTAGACCAGAAAGAAATTCATCAAATGACTGATAGTTCTTATTATGCCAATGAAACTGCAATGAGTGTCTTTGAGTAAAGTTTAATTTCTCTAGATCATTTGCTTCATCTTTTGTCGTAAAAAGAAAGTGACTTGAAGATGTCCTGAATTTTTGCCCAATCAATTCGAGTTCACTTGTGAAGTCTTGAATCGAAATACCTTGTTGGCTTATAACTTTTGCAGCGCTGACAGGAGTATGGGGTAGTGCCGATAGCAGCTTAGGATAATAGTCTAGTCCGTGACGTTCATAGGCCTGTGCCCAGGCCCAATCAAAAATAAACTCACCATAGCTATGAGTTTTTATATAAGTTGGGAGGATCGCTATAAGCTTATTTTCTTTGAATAAACAAAGGAATTGTGGATACCAACCAACAGTTTTACCGATGCACTTACTACGTTCTAGCGCTTCATAGAATTCATATTTCAAAAAAGGATGATTGTCGGGGACACAGCTATTCCAAGCCTGCTTGTCGATTGATAAAATACTATCAAAGGTTTTGATCATATTCAGCTTTTGAAGGTCTTGACCATATAAAGTAAAGAACACCTAGACCTATTAGGCTTACTAAGACTTTAATCCATATAAGAACATTAACAAAGATTAACGTATAAGAAAAAAGTAAGACAATCATTGTCGTTGCAGTTAATTTTGCTTTTAGGGTAATCACCCCATGTTGTTCCCAGTTTGAGATCGTAGGTCCAAAAATTCTATGTTCTAAGAGCCATAAATGCCATCTTGTTGATGACTTTGAAAAACACCAAGCAGCCAAAATCACAAATGGTGTGGTTGGTAGTATTGGAAGAAAAACACCAGCAAGACCTAAAGCGATGGCAAACCAACCTGCTAGTAAGAAAAATAACTTATGATTCACATCGAGCTCTTCTTTTTAACTTTAATCATGAATCTTCGAGGTGCTGGAT
>CAXBMT010000082.1:0-10151 GCA_963976925.1 uncultured Bdellovibrionales bacterium | reverse complement strand
GCTTCCCATGGCCATAACATTGTTCAGGTAGTTTCCAGACTTCAGAAGGGTCTGTTGCACGTTTATGATTTCTCACGACGTCTGAAACCACCATCCAAACACCTTTGTCGTACCAAGAGCGCGGATACTCAGGGAGCTCCTTAGTGATCAGAATAAAGTTACCGATTTGATCGGCAGTTGGATCAAGAGTGATTTCACCTTCTCCTCTCGTACAAACTATTCGCACATAACATTTCACGGCACCAAGTTTTTTCACTGTCGTTATAACTTGTTGAATGATCTCAGCGCGAGAAAATGGCAGGGGGAGACCGATTTTTTGAGCGGAAGATTCCAAGCGATCAAGGTGAGGCTCTATCATGAAAGGGATACCATCTTTCGTCATAGTGACTTCGTAGATGGAATCACCATAAAGAAAACCTCGATCAAAGACTGATACGGTCGCAAGTTCGGGAGTGACGATATTTCCGTTAATATTGACAAGTGTTTTAGCTGTCATTCTGTAATGGCCTCAAAGCCCTCAGGTAACATGTCCCAGGCTTTTGAATAAACATGAACTACTTTAGTATCATGTCCTTGTTGATCGACGAATGAGCCACCGTCATGGGCCCAGGCTAAGATACCACCATGAAGATTATAGGCATCTAGTCCTTGAGCACGCTTTTTACTAACCCACTGGATAGATCGTTGCCCCATAGTATCGAAGGCAACTAATTGCTTATCTAAATAGAGTTTAGGGTCAGCGTTATAGTCATCTAATGATATCGCATTTTTTATCGTTGAAATATTTCTTTCGGCGCTTGATCTAGTGACTAAGTGTGAGCGATTCTCAACCTCGTGAGGCTTGAGACAAGAACTAAGTAAGATAAGGAATCCTAAGGCGAATATTTTCATCGCCACATCATGGCATGGTGCTAGAGCTTTTTACAAGAACTTGGCGTTTGACGAAGCATGTCTAGAGGTTAGATAATTTCAGTATGAAGTTTTTGATCCTCTTAACCGCGGCTTTTTTCACTCTAAATTCCTGGGCCGATGGAACGGTTCGCTTAGCCGATCCGGAAGAAGACCTCGGGGCTGGCTCTGAGTCTGTTGTTCGCTTTAATAATGGCGTGGGTTCAAGCTTTATCTTTGCTAATTATGAATTACCAAGTGGCGACGGAGATTCACCTGGATCGGCAGCCGAAAGCTATATTCCACTAACTAATGGTGGCAACCAAGAGCTTAGAGTTTCGTTTGCCCAATCTTCTCTTGTTCCCGATACTTCAACTGGGATTTTCCAAACATATATCAATACTATAAATGACACTGGTAATGATCGAAGACTTTATGTGGCTGTACAAGATCCAAATGACACTACTGATTATTGTATTGTTGGCGGGGGAACGACTTTTTCTTCAAGTAGTTCTGAAGTTTTGTCATGGGTACAAGCGAGTCTTTCAGAGGTTTGTGCTTCCATTGACTGCACAACTCTTGCTAACCCCTCAACCACTAAAACAAAGCAGTTTCTTTTTTATTACTTCTTAACTCCTGACACTTTAAGCACAAGAACTTGTGATAGCTACAATACCAGTCAAACTGGTGGAGTTTATTTAAAAGGGAATTTCAGTGTTCGTTTACCAACTTCTGCGTTGGTTATTAATGAGCTTCGTCGAGGTGACGGAAGACTAAAAGCTCTTTTTTCAGGAGCTACTATTTCAGATTTTAATCGTACATTGGCGCTTATCAACGGCACCGGTGCAACGATTACAGCGGGTGGAAATACTGGTACACAATTAAATGTTTCTGGTACCGAGCTTATCGATCTTGAGATTGCTTCAACATCGACTGAAGCTAATATTAACCCCTTAGTGAATAACGTTCTTTATAGTGTCGGTATGGTGATTGAAGACAAGTATCAATTGACCACTGTGATTTCAAACGTTCCTGCTTCTGTTGCACCAGCGGAAATCGAAGCCCTCTTAGAAAAACAAGCTTGTTATGTTTTATCAGCTGGTTTTGGTGAAAAGCATTTTATTACTGATTACTTCAGAGCGCTTCGAGACAAGGTTCTTTTAAAAACAGATCTAGGTTCAATTTTTGTCGCCTGGTACTACAAAACCGCTCCTTATTACACGGCGACAATTTATAACTCACCAGTTATTTCATTTATTGTGCGATGCTTAGCATACGTAACTTGGTTTGTTCTCAACCTATGCTTAATCGCAATTCCAATAGTTTTAATTACTTTCGCCTTTAAACGCTTTTCCACAAAAACCATTTAGTTGACCTCCTAATCAAGCTAGGAGTAGTGTCCTTCCACATTTTACTGATGTCGGGGGACTCATGATACGCCAACTTATTTTGGTTTTTAGCTTACTACTTCTTGTTGCTCTTAATGCTGAAGCACGCACTTATATTCAATGTGCAGGCTCTGCCAGTGATCGTGCTGTTGTTAACGTCGATGGTGAAAACTCGACACTGTTTATGACTTCAGGTGTAGATGATCCAAATGAGATTAGAGTGCTTAAGAAAATCAAGCAACATTTAGAAACTGAATCTGATATTGAGTTTTTAAGTGAAGATGAAGAGCTTTTGGTTTCTGTTCCTAAAACTGCCATTGGTAACATTCTCAGTTACTTTAAAGTTACTCTAACATTTTTAGAATCTGATTATGATTACGAGTTAACTTGTTATTCAAACGTTTTTAAAAGTTCTGCCATTTATAGTGGTCAATTCTTTAGCAGATAAAGCACTCAGCACGAGCGCATTTTTTTTGACTCTAAACAATTGAATCTTTTGTAATTATTAAGAAAGATTCAATTGTTAGTTGTGATGGTCAGTCAAATCTCTAAGATAGATAAAACCGGCAAATGCTGTACGTCTGATCATCTCTAGTTATTCCTTCGCCGGACCTCATGACCTCGTAGGGAGTTCTCATGAAGTTATTTAAATTGTCTGTGCTGCCTCTGTTGCCCGCACTTTTATTCACAGCCTGTAAGCCTGAACAACAAGATCCTAATAAAGCTATTGATGGGCTTGTTAAAGACTTTGGTTATATAGGCTTTCAAAATCCACTAGAAAATACATTCACTGGTACATTGATCGGAGGTCGGCCTGATGCGATTTCTTTTGTGGCTCCAGCTGATGATTGTTACCCAAGTGGTATTATTCCTCGCTATACGGATCGATCAGAGTATACAAAAAAATATAACTATAAGTTTCAGGGTAGCTTAGGTTTTTTGTTATCGGGTAATTTCCTCTTAAGTGCAGGTTTAAGTCTTAAAAAAGATATTACAGTTGAAATCGAATTATCTGGCTTGACTACTGAGTATATGAGTTCAATTGATATCACTGACTGGTACATGGAGGGAATGAGTGAAACGTGTAGACTTTACCTCAACGATGTCGGTTTTATTATTCAGGCTCTTAAAGCTGAGAAGTTATCTATATCGTTTAAAAAAGTAAGTGGGAATAGTATTGGGCTTAATGCTGATAACGTTTCTGAGTACGTTCAGTTTGAAACAGGTGTTGACTGGGAAATTAACGATGAAACATCGATTGTAATTACAACTCCTAAATATATTGGTTATCAGTTAGGACGCTTGCGTCTTAGCGATCAAGGGAGAAGCTTGTGGCGTGCAATGACTATTGTTGAAGATAAGTACTTCTTTGAAAGAATTGCTTTGTTTGATGATGTTGATCTTGCTAGCGACTTTGCTAGTCCAGTTGTTACCAAGTCTATGATGACGGATAATAGTGCGATTTTTAGTGAATAAAAAAAAGGACCCGCATAACGCGGGTCCTTTCTAAATATAATAAATTAGGCTTTTAGTGTCTCTTCAAGCTCTCCGTTTTCGTAAAGCTCGTTAATAACATCATTTCCGCCAATAAGTTTTCCGTTAACATAAAGTTGTGGAAATGTTGGCCAGTTCGAAAATTGCTTAACACCTTCGCGAATATCCCAGTCAGATAAAACATCAAAAGTTTTATAGTTAGCGCCGATTGAGTTTAAAAGTCCAACAACGTTAGCTGAAAAACCACATTGAGGCATTGATGGGTTACCTTTCATAAAAAGAAAGATAGGAGAGTTTGTAACAAGATCTTTGATTCTTGTTTGAACGTCTGCTGATGGGTTTGATTCCTTAGCTTGTTCACCTTGGCCGATAACATTAAATGGGTTGTTCATAATTACTCCTAAGAGATTAGTCCGCGCTCACGCGCTTTAGTTTTCGTCATTGTCTTAAGTTGTACTGCGTGAATTTCACTTTTTAATTTTTCTTTTAAAATATCCATCACGATTCTATGCTGATCAAGTATGGCCTTCCCTTCAAAAATATCAGAAATAATCTGAATTCCTAAATGGTCTCTTGTTCCAGTTAGGTCAGTCACTGAGACTTGAGCATCATCTATATGAGATTTTAAAAATGTTTCTAATTCTTGAAAATCCATTAATTAACTCCATTGGCACTTGCGACAAAGAAACTTGTTATAAAAACAAGAGTTCTTAGAATTATGGTCGATACACCTAAGGCTTTATGTTTAGCGCGAATGGCGTATTCACCTCTAAGCATTTTTCGACCAGTAAAAACCATAAAGCCATAAAGTACAACGCAAGCTATCGCCATACTAACATGAATATTGAGAATGAGAGATTTGCTGCCCAGCATTGACTCTGAAGCTTTAACAATGGCGCTACGAGTAAGTTCGATTTGTAGAATTAAGAGTACATCCCAAATCATTGCGCTCGACATCAATTTTACATGCAGCTTACGATTGCGTTTAAAGATTACACCTATATACATAAGTGCAAGAATGCAAACAGATTGAATTTGAAAGATAACAGCACTGCTCATTAAAATGGCCTTGTCACAATACATTTTCTAGCACTTTGGTTATAAACGATTTAGGTCATGGCAGCAATCTGTTTAGACATGTAACAAGGAAATCTATGGCAACTGGGGAAAGTTTAGGTCGTTGGGCCTTAATCGATATTGAAACTTCTGGAATTGATCCAAGTTATGATCAAATTCTTGATGTTGGGTTTCTGCAATTCGAAGGATCTAAACTTGTTAGAACCTATGAATCCTTAGTTCGCTATGACAGCGAAGTTCCCCATATTATTAAAAAACTCACAGGCATTACCACAGAGATGGTTAAACATGCTCCACAGTGGAGCAAGGTCGAGCCTGAAGTGATGGATCTTTATGGCCACAAACTTGTTGCTCATAATTCAGACTTTGAAAAAAGCTATCTTGATAAAGATTTCTCAAAATTATCAGCTCACGGTGATCGCGAAGAGTGGCTTGATAGTATTTACTTCTTGGCCATTCTTTATCCTGAAAGAAGTTCATATAAACTAGAGAACTTTATTGTTGATTGGAAATTAGCAGAAAAAGAAGAGCATAGAGGACTATCTGATTCTAAAGATCTTCTCAAGGTCATGCTTTTGGCTGCTTATCAAACAAGAAAAGATCCAGAACGTTTTCAGGCGATTATGTCCGCCGCTGTTAAATACAACTTTGAGAAAAACTGGTTTTATAATTTTTTAAGTCTCAATATAAGCGATCTCAAAGATATTGCTGAGGCCATAGACTTTGATCTTGATGAATCTTATGAAAAAGCATTTAAAGTTGAAGCTGAAATCGAGTCTAATGAATTTACTCCGCGTTATGACTTTAGTTTTGATGGCGATCGAATTAAAGAAGTTTTTCGTGGAGAAGAGCGTTTAAGGGAAATCTTTCCTGGTTATATCTATCGTCCTGCTCAAGAAGAATTATCCCTAAGAGTTGGGCAATGTTTTAAAAACAATGTTCACGCTCTAGTTCAGGCACCAACTGGAACCGGGAAAACAGTTGGTTATCTTGTACCTTCAACTCTTTTTAGTTTGGCCGAGAAAAAACAAGTTTTAATCTCCACGGGTACAAAAACTCTACAACAACAATGTATGAGTAAAGATGTACCTCAGCTTAGAAAAATCTTAGGTCTTTCGGAAGATAAACTGAAAATAAAACGACTGGTAGGAAGTAACAACCATTTATGCGAACTTCTCTACAGACAAGAAGATACAGCAGATTCACTCTTGCAAGATCAGGACTTTCCATCCCGTTTTACAGAGTTTTATTTTGAAATGGTTTTCTTCTATAACTCTCGCGCTGTTGGTGATGCGAAAATTCTTCGTGCTGATCTTCCTTATATGTTTAAAATTAAGTTTGAAAAATTTGCTAGTAAAGAAAAAGAGCTTGCTGTCGACTTTAGAGCATGTTCAGGAAACAAATGTCCTTTTAAAACTGAGTGTTCTTATTTAAGTGGTCTTCGTGAAGCAAGAGAAGCCGATATTGTTGTCGGAAATCACGCGCTCATGTTCTCGTGGCCTAGGGGTTTTCCAAGACCTGCTCATATTGTCGTTGATGAAGCTCATAAAATTGAAGAAGAAACAACTAGAGCATTCACTCATGAAGTTGATGAGGATTCAGTCAACTCACTCATGAAGAACCTACAAAATGGTCAAGGTATAGGATCTTTATATTATCTTCTGGCGCAATTTGAAACGGAGCATGGTTCAAGCACGCCAAAGATAAATTCCATCCGTGAGGCTTCACAGCAAACCATGGTGATGTTGCAAGATCATGTCTTGGGGCTTCGTGACTTAGTTGAGAGATACTTTAAGAAAACATCTTCAAGGTACACTGATCAGTTTTGGAATGAACTTCCAATGATAGGAGCAAAAACAACTTCGGATGTTTTAGGAACTTCAATCTTTAACCATCTTGATTCTGTAAAAAATATCTTAGCTCACTTTAATGATGTCTTACTTCCATATTCATTAATGTGGGAAAATAAAGACATGCAAAATGATAATCAAGCTCAAGCTTTTACCCGTTTTGAATCCTTTGTTGGACAAGTTCAAGATATTCTGGGTGCACTTGATACGATCATTAACCATAAAGAAGGCTATGCCCACTCCATTCGCTTTCATGATCGTTATGGTTATATTTTTAGCGCAGCTCCTATCGATGTCGGCCGTGCTGTTCACGATAATCTTTTGCAAACCTCCGCTGCCGTTGTCTTTACCTCAGCCACTCTTGGTAATGCTAAAGGGGATATGGGAGCAAAAGGTGTAGAATGGGCAACAGGTTACTCTTATTTAGAGTCAGACCGTCGATTTAAGCAGGGCTTCTTTTTGCCCGCACCTTATGACTATGAAAACAGAACGCGTGTTTTCTTATGTGATGATGTTCCTAAGCTTTATGAGGCAGGGTTTGTTCCAACAGTTTTAAAAGATATTATTCCTCTTATTCGAGATCTTGGCGGTCGAAGCCTTCTCTTATTCTCTGCTCGTTCGCGCTTTGATATTGCTTGTGAGTTATTGCTTTCAGCTTTTGATGGGGAGATTCCTGTCTTTGTTCAGGGCATGGGCAATAATGTTGTCGACGAATTTAAGCGCTCTAAGTCTGGCATCTTAGTTGGTATGGAAAGCTTTGGTGAAGGAATCGATATCCCTGGAGAGGCTCTTCAATTTGTTTTTGTCGATAAAATTCCAGACTTAAGAAAAGATCTTGTGATCGATAAAAGACAAGACTTTTATGAAGCTGGACTAGGAAATGCCTTTACCGATTATTATCTGGCCCATCGTACAAGAAGTCTTCATCAAAAACTTGGACGACTGCTTCGAACTGAAAATGACTTTGGCGGAGTCATTGTGGTTGATTCAAGAGTTAAGGGTTGGAAGGGGAGAACCATGCAGACTCTTTTAAAGTTAATGGAACCTTATAAAATTCGTAGAACTCCAATTAAAGAGGCTTGTGAGTCGATTAAAGATTTTGTTTTAGAAAATACACAACAATAGATTTATTCGCGATCTAGATCATTTAAGAATTTAATTTGAATCCGTGTTCCGTCATCACTCTTAATTGTGTAGGGGATAGTTGCATGTTTCGAGACATGGACTTTTAAAGCTGGTGGACTATCTACAATATCGTTATTGTCTTCAAAAAGGCGATAGTGTGTGGCCTGTACTGAATGTCCATCGATAACGACATTTTCCATCCCTGTGCCAACTCTTTGCATGGCAATGATTTTAACTTCAGGTACACCTTCAAATTTCCATTTATTATCAGTTTGAATCAAATGATATAAGTTCTTTGAAGTCGTATCTTCTTTTTTTGATTTCAAGAAGACCATGCTTGAGCACGCTGCAGGTGTAGCAACATGAAACTTCGAACTAATCGGAATTTTAGCTTCTTCAGACTCACTATCGGTTTTAAAAGTATAAAGAACCGTTGAATTCGATTTTTGATACGTATAGGTCTCCGTTGCCATATCTTTTCCAAGGGTACGAACTACTTTGACAAAAGTTGGAACAAATTCCTTAGAGAGCTTTACATCGACGTTCACTGTTAGCAGTTCTCCCGTAGCGACACGAGAATGGATATCTGCGTAAAAGGCTATGGATAGGTCTTGGCGATCTCTATAAACTTCAAATGTTTCTTCAGAGTAGATATTATTAAAGCGGTAATAGTTGTAACTACCTCTAAGGACTTTGTCGCCGCGAAGAATGAGTTGCTTGAGCCTTTCCATAACAGTATTGTATCTTTATTTTAAAATTTAACCTAGAGAGGTTTTCCATGCCTTATGAAGTTTACAAGCTACTACACATTATTTTTATTGTTTTATTTGTATCTGGTGCCGCTATAACGCTTTATGCCGATCCAGCCTGTAAGTTTTGGAAAATCCTGACCGGAATTGTTAGTTTCTTAATCTTCGTGGCCGGCATGGGTCTTATGGCAAGAGTTGGTGTTAGTCACACAGAGGGATGGCCTACTTGGATCAAAGCTAAAGTTGCAATTTGGGTTATTGTCGCTGCCTTTGCACCAATTGCTGCTAAAAGAATGCGCGCTCAAAAGAACCTAGCCTTTGGTATTTTGATGATTTTAGTTTCAACTGCTATTTGGTTAGCCGTTTACCAACCAATGTCTGCTTAATCTTTGTTAGATATTCTTGTCTTTTCCCTGCCATCAATTGCGGCTTCTCTTTTGGAGCCGCTGGCAGGTGTTGTCGATACAGCACTTGTTGGTCATTTAGACACTAAACTTTTAGCAGCTCTCGCAATAGGCACTACCATATTTTCAAGTTTTACTTGGATCTTTAATTTTCTGATTCATGCTTCAACCCAAGCTATTGCTTCTTCAAATAATCAAACCATCGGATCTCGATGCAATGTAAGTCTAACCATTGCTGCAATTGTTAGTGTATTGACCGCTCTTTTTCTTTATCTATTTCGCTATCAACTTTATTCACTAGTCGGCGCACAAGAGAGTAGCTTCGATGTAGTCGATGAATATTTTTTAACTCGAATTTACGGTCATCCCGCTGCCATCTTTTATATGACCACGTTGTCTATCATTAGAGGGTTGTCAAAAGTCAGACTCGCGCTTTGGTTTGTTTTGATTAGCACAGTGGCCAATATCTTATTTACCTGGCTGTTTATTTATAAGTTTAATATGGGACTTGTTGGAGCAGCTCTTGGAACAGTTTTATCCAATGTTATTGGAGCAACTCTATGTTCAGTGGCCTTAGCACTTGATCAAAAAGTACGAGAGGGCTTCTTTAAAACACCTCCTCTAGATCAGTGGGTCAACTTCGGTAAAAACTCTATCGATCTATTTGGTCGCTCTTGTGCCATTACAGGATCTTTATTTTTAGCCGCAAGATTTGCTGCGAACCTTGGCGAAGTTAGTTTGGCTACTCATCAGATTTTACTGCAAGCCTGGCTTTTTGTTTCATTCTTTATTGATGGAATTGCAATTACCGCCAATATTAAAGGCTCAGAGTTAGCATCTGCAGGAAAAACTTCAGAGTTTAAATTAATGACTTCGCGTGTTCTATGGCTTGGAGCTTGGCTTGGAGGATTCTATACAGTCTTCTATTTTGTCTTTAATAACTTCACTCAATCAATATTTACTGATGATCAGCAGGTGATTGAAAATTTAAAATTAGTTTGGTGGTTAATTGCTATTAGTCAGATCCCAAATGCCTTAGCCTTTGTCTATGACGGTGTTTTATTTGGTCTAGGATCTTTTGGTGGCTTTAGGTGGGTGAGAAGATGGATGCTTACTGGGGCAATCTTTGTCTTTTTACCGATTGCTTACTTTGGTGATGGGCTTCTCGCAATATGG
>CAXBMT010000081.1:0-10208 GCA_963976925.1 uncultured Bdellovibrionales bacterium | reverse complement strand
AATGGTTAGCGCTTATCAGCAAAAAAATGTTGAAGAATTTAGAAAGAAATATACAGAAAAAACAGACGTTCTGATGATCGATGATATTCATGAACTAAAAGATAAAGAAGGAACTCAAAACGAATTCTTCCACGTCTTTAATGAGCTTCATAATAAAGGCAAACAGTTAATTTTCACATCAGACAAGTCTCCAAAGGAGATTACCGGTATCGAAGAACGCGTTATGACCAGGCTTCAGTGGGGCTTAGTTTTAGATATTCAAAGACCTGATCTAGAAACAAGAATTGCCATCCTCAGAAGTAAAGCAAATGAGCTTGATCTATTCCTTCATGATGATGTTATCAATACGATGGCAAACTCGATCAAATCGAGCATCAGAGAGCTTGAAGGTGCCCTAATCAAGCTTCAAGCATATTCTGAAGTCATGAACCAAGAGATAGATGTCGAGCTGGCAAAAGAACTTCTAGTGCTTGGTGGAGCAAACGAAACAAATAAGCCAACTGTAGAGTCTATCGCTAAAGCAAGTGCGACATACTTTAAGGTCTCATTTGCTGATTTAAAATCAAAGTCACGTGCCAAAGAGACGGCTCATGCCAGACATGTGGCGATGTATTTAACTAGAAAGCTTATAAAGGTAACCCAAGAAGAAATTGGTAAGTTTTATGGCGGAAGAGATCACTCTTCAGTAATTCACGCACTTTCTAAAATTGAGAATTTAACAAAGACTGATCCATCAATTAGTAAAGATCTGCTTCAAATAGAAAATTCTCTCAATTAATTATCCACAATCACTCACGGCCGAATAAGTTAAAACACGACTTATTCGGCTTTTTTTGTATCTTTAAAAGATATCCACAATTGTTAAAAACAATGAATATGAACAAGTGGTTATTAAGCAGTTAAGTTATCCACATGTTGGTAAAAATGTGAATATATCAGCCAATAATCTTCGACACATGAGGTTAATAAAACGCATGTTTATAACTCTATGGATAACTTTTTTTTTAGACAAAGATATAAACGGCCATTAAGTAATCTGCGACTCAGGAATTTCTAAAAGCCGACTTTATTCATATCAATGTTACAAAAGGAATGCGTTAAGCGATTAATATTATAGAAAACAGTCCAGATACCAACAATCCACACTGTTTATTAGTATTTAATTAATTAAATATAATAATAATAAAAGAATAACTTAAGACAAATGCATAACCTAATGCACACTTGCCTAAAAAGATTTGTCTGGCTAAAAACTCTTATCACAATCAGGAAATAAAAAATGCAAGTTCACGTTAAAGTTCAGACAGATTATTTAAGAGACGCATTAAACAAAGTTTTATCTGTTGTTGATAAAAGAAATTCAAGACCAATACTTACGTACACATTAATCACAGCTGAAGAAGGTTTCATTCACTTATCTGCAACAGACCTAGAAGTTTCAGCAAGAGTATCAGTTGAAGCTGATATTTTAGAAAAAGGTTCATTTTGCGTTAATGCTAAAAATCTCTTCGATATTCTTAGAGAACTTCCAACAGGAACTGTAGATCTATCGTTGAATAGTGACGAAAATACCTTAAAGCTTCACTGTCAAGATATTCACTACTCACTACTAATTTATAATGGATCAGACTTTCCACCTATCAGCTTTGGAAACGATCAAAATAAATTCACACTTTCAAGTAGTTCAGTTTTAGAAATCATCAGCAAAACATCACATGCAATTTCATCAGATGAGACACGTTTAAATCTTAATGGAATTTATATGCATACCTTTGATGGAAAGCTTAGAGCTGTCGCAACAGATGGACATAGACTTTCAATGTATGATGTAGAAATCGATGACGTTGAAATCGAAGCTTTAATCAATGGAATTATAATTCCAAGAAAAGGCGTCAATGAATTAAAGAAAATTGCAGAAAGTCATCCAGATTCAAAAATAACTTTATCTGTTGATGATTCATTTCTTTACGCTTCTGCAGAGAATAAATATTTCTTATCGGTTAGATTGATTTCTAGAGAATATCCAAAATATCAAAAGATTATTCCGGCCAAAAGCCAAAGCTTTATGAGTGCTGATAGAATTACACTGTTCAATGCCATTAAACGTATTAAAATTATGTCTAATGAAAAATCCAATGGCGTAAGAGTAAAGCTTGGAAATAATGAAATGCTAATCTCAGCCAACCATCCGTCGCTTGGTGACGCTTATGAGCGTGTGCCAATAAAATATGAGGGCAAAGACTTAGAGATTGGCTTCAATGCAAAGTACCTAATTGATACTCTTTCTATTTTTGAAGAAGGCGATATCTCATTTGAGCTTGATAATGAACATAGACCTGTCGTTATCAAGAGTCAGATCCTTCCTCACTACCTTGGCATCGTTATGCCGCTTAAACTCTAAAGTATGACTTTAAGGATTTCTAAGCTTTACTGCGAACAGTTTAGAAATTTGGAGAACCAAACAATAGAGTTTCATCCAGGGATAAATTGTATTACTGGTGATAACGGTAATGGTAAAACAAATATTCTCGAAGCAATCTATTATCTAAGTCAGAAAAAATCTTTTAGGAAAAACACAAGTTTCCCACAGATATTAAGTGCCGATGGTGAAAAGCCTGAAGTATTACTTTCTGCACTGTTTGAAGATGATGATAAAAAATTTACAATGAGTGCCAAGCTTCAATCTCAAAGTATCGATTGGTCGCTTGATGGTAAGCTAGTTAAAAGAAGACAAAATTATCCAGCAATTTTCGTCAATCCCATGGACTCATTTTCTTTTCATCAAGTTCCAGGATTTAGACGTAGTTGGTTTGATGACCATTTTTCAATGCTAGATCCAACTTATAAAAACTTGCTATCTCAATTTCAAAAATCTCTTAGATTTAGAAATGCACTTCTTTCAAAAAAGCTACCTCATTTCCTTGAGCAAATAAAAGCTAGTGATGAACAGTTCGCAAAGCTAAACATAGATCTACTAGAGCGTAAAAAAATCCTAGTTTCAGAAATTATTTTGCCAATTAATGAGACATTTAAATCAATATTTTCAATGGATCACGAACTCGATTTAAAGGTTGATAGTGCGTTATCAGGATTAAATACTAACGCATTGCTAGCTCTATGGTCAGAGCGCCTAGAAAGTGATGTTTTAAGAGGTCACACAACTAGAGGTGTGCACAAAGATGACTACGTGCTTCTATTCGATGGAATGAACGCTTATGAATACTGTTCTTTAGGCCAACAAAAAATGGCTTATCTCAGCCTGTTGTTTGCCTACATAACCCTTTTTAGGTATAAATTTAGCTCATTTCCTATCGTATTAATTGATGATGTTTCTGGGGAGCTAGATAGATTCAGGTGGCAAAAATTGGTTGCCCATTTAAAAGAGAGTAAGTTTCAAGTTTTTATTACAACCGCTAATGAAAATTTTAAAAAGGAACTGCTTAATCATTTAGATGACGCCAAACACATGGAAGTCTGCAACGGAAAAATTATTTAATGACGACGGTTTGAGATGCTCTTTCTGGATTAGAAAGAGAGGCTTATGAAAGGAGTCATTAGTTGGAAAATTCCACATCTACATCTATCTCTAAGGCGGGCTCAGAATACAATGCCGGTCAAATTAAAGTACTTGAAGGTCTAGAAGCTGTTCGCAAAAGACCAGGTATGTATATTGGTGACACAAACTTTAGAGGTTTGCATCACTGTGTTTATGAAATCGTTGATAATGCAGTCGATGAAGCGCTTGCAGGTTATTGTAACGAAATTAAAATTATCATCCATGTCGATAACTCAGTCACAGTTGTCGATGATGGTCGCGGTATTCCAGTTGATATGCACCCAACAGAAAAAGTATCTGCAGCTGAGCTTGTTTACTCAAAGCTACACGCTGGCGGAAAATTCAACGAAGAGGGATCAGCCTATAAAGTATCAGGTGGACTACACGGAGTTGGTGCAGCTGTTGTAAATGCACTTTCAAAATGGGTTAAAATTGAAATTAAAAAACACGGTAAATTACACGAGCTAAGATTTGAGCGTGGAAAGTCAGTAAAACCATTAGTTGAAATTGGTGAATTAGAAAAACCTGAAGAAACTGGAACAACGGTAACGTTTAAGCCAGATAATGAAATCTTTGAAGTTCATGAATTTAATTATGATACTTTATCTAACCGCTTCAGAGAGATGGCCTTTCTAAATAAAGGTCTAAAAATTTCAATCAAAGACGAAAGAAGTGATCGTAAAGATGTTTTTCAATATAATGGCGGATTAGTTGAATTCGTTGAATATCTAAACCGCGCAAAAACGGCCATCCATAAAAAGCCGATTGCTATTACTCAATCTCGTGAAGATTACGAAGTTGAAATTGCTATGCAGTGGACAGATTCTTATAGTGAAGTTCTATCAGGCTATGCCAATGCTATTTGTACACCAGGTGGTGGAACACATATCTCTGGTTTCAAAACGGCTTTAACAAGAGTTTTAAATCAGTATGCTAAAGAAAGTAGTCTGACTAAAAATTTAAAAATGTCGATTACTGGCGATGATATGCGTGAAGGTTTAACTGCTATTATTTCAGTTAAACTTCCAGAGCTTCAATTTGAGGGACAAACAAAAGATAAGCTTGGTAACTCAGAGGTTGAAGGTATCGTTAACTCTCTAGTTGGTGATGGTTTAAAAACTTTCTTTGAAGAAAATCCAGATACGGCAAAAACAATTCTTAGAAAATCTATTGATGCAGCCTCAGCCAGAGAAGCAGCTAGAAAAGCTAGAGAATTAACAAGAAGAAAAAGTGTACTTGAAGTTTCAGGTCTTCCTGGAAAGATGGCTGACTGCCAAGAAAAAGATCCTTCAAAATGTGAAATTTACATCGTGGAAGGTGACTCGGCCGGTGGATCGGCCAAGCAAGGACGCGATCGTAAAAACCAAGCTGTACTACCACTTAAAGGTAAAATTCTAAACGTTGAAAAAGCGCGTTTTGATAAGATGCTTGGAAATAATGAAATCAAAATGCTTATCCAGGCTATTGGTACTTCCATTGGAAGAGATAATTTTGATCTCTCAAAACTTCGCTATCATAAAATCGTTATCATGACCGATGCCGATGTTGATGGATCTCACATTAGAACTCTTATTCTGACACTACTCTATCGTCAGCTTCCTGAGCTCATTGAGCAAGGTTATGTTTATATCGCTCAACCACCACTTTATCGTTATAAGCGTGGTAAATCCGAGCGTTATCTAAAAGATGAAAAAGCACTTGAAGCATTCCTCGTTGAGAACTCGCTTTCAGATACTATCCTAATGATCGATGGCAAAAATTCTGAAGTTGAGGATTCAAGAAAACTGATTAATAAGTACCGTGCTTACACAAAGAATCTTCAAGATTACGATATTCACTTTGATACAATGCTTTTAAAGAGAATTATTGAAAATTCTGAGCTGAGTAACGAAGTCGTTAAAGATAAGCAAAAACTTGAGGTTGAACTTGAAAAACTTCAAAAGCACTTTAAAGAGATCGAGCACAAGACCTTAAAGAAATATAATTTCACTGTTCTTGAAGATAAAGAACATGGCACCAATCAAATCAAGATTACAGTTCAAACAACAGCTAGAAATAAAAAGTTTAAACTAGGTGGCCATTTCTTTGATTCAGCTGACTATGCGGATCTAGTTAATAATTACGATGGTATTAAAAACTATGTTAAAGCTAAATTTGAAATTACTCGTGAAAAATCAGAGAAGCAAACTTTTGAAGGCCTAGATGCATTTGCACTTCACATTCTTGAAGATGGAAAAGCTGGTGCCTATATTCAACGATATAAAGGTCTAGGGGAAATGAACCCTGAACAACTTTGGGAAACAACAATGAATCCAGAAAATCGCACACTTTTACAGGTGAAGATTGAAGATTCGATTGAAGCTGACCAAGTCTTCTCCGTCTTGATGGGCGATCAAGTTGAACCACGCCGTCAGTTTGTTGAAGAAAATGCACTTAATGTGCGTAACCTAGACGTTTAAGTAAGAGGCCATTATGTCAGATACAGAAGTACCACAAAACCACGGACATATTGCTCCGGTTAATATTCAAGATGAGATGAAAAGTTGTTACCTCGACTACGCGATGTCAGTTATCGTTGGTCGAGCACTTCCAGACGTACGCGATGGCCTAAAGCCAGTTCACCGCCGTGTACTCTATGCCATGCACTCCATGGGCAACTATCATAATAAACCATTTCTAAAATCAGCCCGTGTGGTTGGTGACGTAATTGGTAAATATCACCCTCATGGTGACTCTGCCGTTTATTCAACTATCGTACGTTTGGCGCAAGAGTTTTCCATGCGCTACCCGCTTGTTGATGGTCAAGGAAACTTCGGTTCAATTGACGGTGATAATGCAGCGGCCATGCGTTATACAGAAATAAGAATGAAGAAGTTCTCTGAAGAACTTTTAAAAGATCTTGATAAAGAAACTGTGGATTGGCAGCCAAACTATGATGACTCTTTAAAAGAGCCACGTGTTCTACCAACTAGAATTCCAAATCTTCTAGTAAACGGAAGTTCTGGTATCGCCGTCGGTATGGCGACAAACATTCCTCCGCATAATATGACTGAGGTTATGAATGCATTAAGAGCACTCCTCGCTGATCCATCACTTGAAGTTGCTGATCTTTTAAAATTTGTTCCAGGCCCTGATTTTCCTACTGGTGGATCAATTCACGGAACTGAAGGGATTCGTTCTGCTTATCATAATGGTAAAGGTGTCATTCAAATCCGCGCCAAGACGGATATTGAAGAATTTGGAAAAGACCGTGAAAGAATTGTCGTAAAAGAAATTCCATATCAGGTTAATAAAGCAAAACTTATCGAAAAAATTGCTGATCTGGTTAATGATAAAGTTATTACCGGAATATCAGATATTCGCGATGAAAGTTCACGTGAAGGTATTCGAGTTGTCATCGATCTTAAGAAGAATGAAATTGCCAACGTTATTGTGAATCGACTTTATAAGCACACCCAGCTTCAAGTTTCATTTGGTATTATTTTCTTATCAATTTCTAATGGCTCACCAAAAGTCATGAACTTGAAAGAACAACTTCAAGCCTTTATTGATCACCGCCGTGAAGTTGTTATCCGTCGTACTGTTTACGAATTAAAGAAAGCCAAAGAACGTGCACATATTTTAGAAGGTTTAAAAGTAGCCGTTGAAAATATTGATGCCATCGTTGAGTTAGTTAAAAAATCAGAAGGACCATCGCAAGCTCGTACTGCCTTAATGAGTACTTACTCACTGTCCGAAATTCAAGCGCAGGCGATTCTGGACATGCGTCTTCAACGCCTTACAGGCCTTGAGCGTGATAAAATTATTGCAGACTATAAAGCAATTATGGCCGAGATCGCTAGACTAGAAGGAATCCTAGATTCTGAAGAGAAAATTCGTGCCATGATTGGTGAAGAATTCGAAGAGATTGCAACAAACTATGGTGACGAAAGAAAAACAGAAATCATCGCTAATGCTGATGAGATCCAAATCGAAGATATGGTTAAATCAGAAGAAGTCATCGTAACAATTACCCACAAAGGGTATGTAAAACGTATGGCGATGGATACCTATAAAGCGCAAAAGCGTGGTGGTACTGGCGTTAAGGGAGCTTCGTCTGATGACGATTTCTTTAGCTCAATCTTTACCGCTAATACCCATGAGACGATCTTGTTCTTTACTACAAAGGGAACAGTTTTCTCTAAAAAGGTCTACATGATTCCAGAGGGCACAAGAACTGCCAAAGGAAGAAACGTTGCTAACTTAATTCAGATTCCTTCAGGTGAAAAAATTAAAGAGATCATTTGTATTCCAAAGGATGAAGAGCTTGAAGGCAAGTTCCTTATCTTCGCCACTGAAGGTGGTCTAATTAAAAAATCAGAACTCACTGATTATAAAAACATTAAGCAAAATGGTTTACGTGCCATCAAGATTCTGGATGGAGATAGCCTACTTAATGTTCGTGTAACAGATGGAACAAAAGATGTTCTACTCTGCGCTAGCTCTGGAAAAATAATTCGTTTCGCCGAAACAGACGCACGTCCAATGGGTCGTGTTTCTCAAGGTGTTAAAGGAATCAATATTGAAGATGATGAAAAAATCATCGGCATGGAAATTATTGATGACAGCGTCGAGATCCTATCTGTAACTGAAAATGGTTATGGTAAACGTACAGAATGTTCTCAGTACAGAAGACAAACTCGTGGTGGAAAAGGAATTCTTGCTATGAGATTAACTGATAAAAATGGCGCAATAGCCGCTATTCGCCCAGTTAATGAAGGTCAAGACCTAATGATTATCACTGACAAGGGTCAGGTAATTCGAACAAGTATTTCTGGTATTTCACTTATGGGTCGTACCACTCAAGGTGTTCGAATTATTCGTCTTAAAGACGGAGAAAAGGTTGTTGCTGTAGAAAACTTCGCCGAAGATGAAGATACTGAAGATTCGGATGGAGACAGTGCCGAATAATATTTCAAAGTTACTCTTAATATTGCAGGTCATTTTTTTGATGGCCTGTGATTTTACTCCCAGACTGCATAAAGATATTTTGAATGCACAAAATCTTATTGCTAATCAAGACTATGAAACGGCCATTGCAAGGTATGAGGAAATCCTCAGTAGAAATCCGGCCGATGAAATTAAAGTCAAAATTCATTATCAGATTGGTGAACTCTACTCGATTAACTTAAACAAGAATTCAAAAGCTCTTTTTCACTATGAAAAAGTAAAAGATTTTTCTGAAGAACCTCTATGGCTTGTTAAAGCAGAAGAGAGAATCGGTGAAATTAATTTTATCTATCTGAGAGATTATTATTCAGCTCTAAAGTCGTACAAAAGACTCCTGGCTTTTAATCCAAAACTTAAACGGTATGATTTTTATCAATACCGATTAGCTCTATCTCATCTTGGTTTAAAAGATTATGCGCTTGCAGAATCTGTGTTAAAAGAAATGGAAAATAATCCAGCTCATGAATTTCATATACGATCGATGTACGAACTTGGAATGTGCTTTTTTTATCAAGAAAAATATCCTCAAGCGATTGAAGCTTGGCGAGCCTATATTAAACGTGAAAAAAGAAGTGAGCACGTTGTTCAGGCCAAGTTTCTTATGGCGAACGCCTATGAAACGATGGAAGACTTAAAGGCTGCTTATAATCTTTATTATTCTATCCTTGGAAAATATCCAAATACGACCGTGATAAAAAATAGACTTGAAGCTATTTATGCTCGCCGCGTTGCGAGAAAAAGATGAAGATACCTCTAAAATGGGTCAAGGTTTTGGGACTTGCCTTAAGCCTGCCCTCTCTAATATTCGTCTGCGCTTGGAGCATTTTCCATTTTGTAGATGAAAAAGTTATTACTCGTGGTGTCGGGATCACAATCTTACTGGCGATAGTGTTGAATACCTTGGTAATGATGGTGGTCTATGCCATTAAAAATCGCTCAAAAGATTAACTTTAAGCTCTTTATTCCTATCTCTGTTGGGATCACGGCGTTTTTTAGTATCTTTCTTAACGGAAAAGCAGAAGTCATTACACACTGGTTTGTGTACCTCGCAGTTCTTATTAATTTTTACATGTTGCATACCGTCGTCAGAGAAATTGTCGTTGCTGGTAAAGGCCAAGAGAAACCCGATAAATTTATTCTATTTGCCTATTCACTTGGAAAACTTTTAGTTCTCTTTGGAGCGTTAAGTTTGGGTGTACTTTTTATGGGCAATCGTATAATAATCCCGGTACTTAACTATGCAATTCAAATTTTTGCGCTCTGCGCGAGTTTTCTTTATAAAAGTGAGTAGCACATGAAAATCTTGATCGCACTTTTTGCAACACTTCTATCTTTGTCTGCTCATGCAGCTGGTGGATTTACTTGGCTATCAGGAGTTGCTCATGCAGTTCACCTACCTGAACACGTAGTAACCTTTATCGTCATTGGTTTTTTACTTTTAGTTGCAGGATTGGTTTATAGATCAAAACTTTCATCTGCATCAAATGTTGTTTTTCCTGATCGCGGAATTACTTACAGAAATATGGTTGAGCTTTATGGCAATTTTATCTACAGCCAGTGTAAGCAGATCTTAGGTGAAGAAAGTGCAAAAAAATATTTTGGTTTTATCGCAACAACTTTCATCGTGAAATACAACAATCATCATGCCCTTAATTTAGCAGCT
>CAXBMT010000080.1:0-10284 GCA_963976925.1 uncultured Bdellovibrionales bacterium | reverse complement strand
GTTGTTCCGAGTTAAGTGCTCCACCTGGTGCACTTAACTCGGTTATTAGCCGACTTGGTAGAGATGTTCTTCGCACAGATTCTATTGAACTGATGAGACTCGATGGCTCTACTAATTTTATTATTAAAGACGACCGTGGTGTTGAGTCGTTTATCGTGAACCTGTCTTTAAAAAACGTAGAATACCTGAATTAATCAGTTATAAGGTAAGAAACAGATAGTTTTTATCCAATGACCATCCGTGATTAGAGCTCCAGTATATAGGGAGCTCTTTTTATTTAGGTTCATTGGAGGAACTATGAAATACAAAAATCGTTTTGTGACGATGGCCGCGGTCATTCTTATGTCACAACCAAGTTTTTCTCATGAAGGTCTTTCAGACGCATTTCATGCAGAAGTTTTAGGTGGCGAGCGTGACGCTATTGCTACTATTACACTTTCAGAATCACATGTTGATCTTGCCCATCTAAATGCTATGGGTATGGATATCGCTGGTGTTAATCGTAAGGCAAATCAAGTCGACGTTGTTGTAAATGACTGGGATCTTGAGCGTCTAGCTAAAGAAGGCTTTAGTGTTTCTTTTGATAAAGCGCAAAAGCTTTATGATAAAGGGCTAGATGATGAGTACAAGAACCCGCAAGAAGTTGAGCAGATGCTTAGAGAACTAGCTGAAGCAAATCCAGAAATTGCACGTCTTGAAAGTATTGGAAAATCTTCTGAAGGAAGAGATATCTGGGCACTCAAAATCTCTGATAATGTAAATGAAGATGAAGCAACAGAGTCCTCTGTTCTATTCAATGGTATGCACCATGCTCGTGAAGTGATGACTCCTGAAGTTGTCCTTGATGCAGCTGACTGGCTGATCAAAAATTACGTGGCCGGAAATGAAAAAGCGATTAACTGGGTTAACTCAACTGAGATCTATCTTGTACCAATGCTAAACGTTGATGGTAACGCTAAGGTTTGGTCTGGTACACGTATGTGGCGTAAGAATACAAACTACGGCCATGGCGTTGATATTAATCGTAACTATCCTTACCAGTGGGGATCTTGTAATGGTTCAAGCGGTTCAACTTGGTCTGATACTTATAGAGGTCCAACGGCAGGTTCTGAGCCAGAAGCTCAAGCTCTCATGGGTCTAGTTTCTAAAATTAAGCCAGTGTTTGATATCAGTTACCATTCTTATAGTGAGATCATTATTTATCCAATGGGTTGTAAAGGTGTTCGCACTGGTGGCAATCGTGCTGTCGTTGAGAATATTGGTGCTAAGTTAGGTGAGCTTGTAGATTATGAGCCAGGTACTGCTTGGGAGCTTCTATATTCAGTAGATGGTGGTGATATTGATTGGATGTACGGTGTAGAACAAGTACTTCCATACGTCCTAGAAGTTAATAGCTCACGCCAAGGCTTTCAGCCTTCATATGATAAGTGGCGTGACGTAACAGTTGAACGTGTACGTCCTTCTTGGCAGCATCTTCTAGATCGTATGAGTCAGTCGGGAATTCGCGGTAATCTAGATGTTGAAAATGCTGCAAACTGGAGAGTAAAAGTTGAAAAGCGTGAAGCTGGCTCTCTAACAGAAATCATCGACTACAAAGTTAACCCTGACGGAAGCTTTCACGTGGTTTTAGAGCCGGGTGATTATAAAGTTTCTGTTCGTGAAGAGGGAAGTACTAGTCGTTCTTCAAGTGATCTTAAGATCGAGTCAGACCTTTTGACTTTTGAGCCGCAACTGTAATTAGAAAGCCTAATAATAGGGTCAGGACAAAGCTTCCTGGCCCTTTTGTATTATCATCACTATCTATATCAATCGTTCCACACGCACCGCCTAGACCACCTAACTCTTTAGCAGTTGGATAGAGATAAGTTATTGCATCTGCATCGTCTTCTGTTAGGTATTTATTAACAACACCTACTACAACTGCATAATACATTAATGAATATTCTACCCTTGAATGTCCTATGCCAATGGCATGGCCAAGTTCATGAGCGAAAGTTGAAACTCTGGATAGATCATCGACAGTTGCAAACTGAGTAGAGACAATATCATTAATGGCCACAACACCAATGGCGACATTAGTTTGCATGCCTCCCTTGGCCAGAGTCGAAGTGCTTGTAAAGGTAGTGGCGTTGTCACTACAGCCGACAATGATCTCGCCTTCAATTCCAAGAGCAATCATTTGATCTGTTGTAGCAGATGCTGGAATCGTAATTGTTGGGCCCAGTTTAAACTTGGCTCTTGATGTTGGAACGCTATTCCAATAATCATCGACGGCACGTTCAACAAATTCTCTTAGTCCCTTTGCTGTTAGACCTGCATTGGCACAATCAGCATCACTAGTTCTAATTGTAATTTCGTTTGGATATCTAGCGGGATTTCTAGTTAGCAAAGTAAAAGCATGCGCTTCAAAACATAATAAAGTCAGAATGAAGTATTTCATGGGACATATACCATTGATAAAAGATAAGAGACGGCTCTTCGATTGCTGCTAAAAGGTTGCTGAATAAAGAAGTCTAGTCGGCTACCCCAGTTCGTAGTTGTTATGTATTCAACACCAACATCAAAAGTCGTATTAAAAGATGTCGTACTTTCAGTTGGTGCGTAGAAAGTCGCCGTCGAAGATCCGTTAGGTAGAACGACTTCTTCTCCATCGCCTGAAATTCTTGTCCAAAATGTTCCAAGACCATACCTTAAAAGAAATTTACTATGAAATTGCCACGCTAAATGCCAAAAAGCTGAAGTCGTTCTCTTTGAATATTCTTCTTCAGTACCGGTGTGAAAAGCAATGCCAAGTTCTGGTGCAAGATAATGATCACCAAAAACTTGCCAGTAGGTGGTTACGGAAAAGTATGGATTAAATTGAAATGTATCCCTAGAGCCTTCGTTATCATCTTGATAACGTGAAATTGTCGGAACATAGGTTCCAACCCCAAGACCTACAGCAGAGGTCTCAAATGCAAATAAAAGCATAAAAAAAGGGATGAAAATTTTCATCCCAATTATTTATAAGTATTTGATTCGATTGAAAAGCTTTATCTATTTATGCCAGCAGAATCAGTGTGGGGAGCTGTATTAACTGAGGTAGGACCTTGTAAGCCACTATTTCTTCTAGAGCGATCGTTGACCCTAGTAGAGCGTGATGAATCAAGGGCAAACTCACGATTCCTATAACTTGCAAAGTTTGCAGATTCTGTACAGCTAGTGTTTAGCGCATAACTTAAGTTTTCAGGAATCCCTTGTGAACAAGCTTGTCTAGCTTCTCTTACTGTTCTTTCACATGACTCAACTTTATCGTTTCTCTTATCAACCACTGACTCACAATTATACTGATTATCAACAGTTCCATTTAGACCATAGGCTAAAGCATTAAGTAGTCCGTGAGTTCGGCCAGGGCAACCTTCTTCTGAAAAGAGAAAGTGCTTCTTAACACGACAAAATCCATCTCCTGATGATGGAACGGCCCAAACATAATCACATCTTGAAACATCACCAAAGTCTGATTTATAAGCCTGCATACATTGATCAAGCTCTTTACATTGGTGTTCATTTTGTGGCTTGCCCTGAACACAGGTGTCTCTTCTGACTAAGCAGTCTTTAAGATCATCACAAGCATTTTGAGCTCCTTCACACATGAGCCTGACATCATCTAAAGCCTTGGTGCAAGGATCGACTTGAGCAAAAGATACAAAGGGAATTAAGACTAGCAATAATGATAAGTGTTTCATCGTGACTCCTATGTCAGCTATATTGTCGCATTTTTTAGTCAAAAAATCAGATAGGAAAAATCTGATCTATATAATTTACTTAAAGGGTCAGGTAATCAAGAATGGCTTAAATATAAAACGAGGCATATATATGAAATCAATAGCTTGCGTTCTTCTTTTACTTTTAGCATTTAGTGTAAAAGCTGAAATAACTATTAAGAATTTTCATTCCGTAGATTCTGAAGAATCACTTTATCGCGGACGCCAACCAGGAAAGCTTGTCAGTGAGCTTCCTTCACTTGGAATTACCGATGTTATTATCTTCAAAAATGATACTCGCGGCGAAGTCATAAAAGAGATTGCTGCTCTTAAAACTCTTGAAATTCAATCTCACCATATTCCTTTTCGTTGGAAAGATTATTCTTCTGTGCAAGTTGCTTGTGAGCAATTAATCGATGCTATGACGATTATGCGTGATCGACGTGAACAAGGTGGGAGAGTATTTATCCACTGTACAGCTGGCGAAGATCGTACAGGTGCTTTGGCCGGACTTTTTAGAATGTTGGACGAAGGGCTTGATAGAGAGACTGTTTTTAGAGAGGAGATGTGTGACAGAGGTTTTAGCGATGGTAATGGTCATAAGCCGTACTACGTAACCAGCTCGATTCAAAAAGAATTAACCCCTATCTTTGTCGCCATGGCGAGACAAATTGATAAGGGTTATTTAACAATGAATAATTTAGACAGAAACGTCTGCAAAACGCTTAAAGTTTATCCAACAAAATTAAGCTGCGAGCGTTGAATTCTAAGACCTGCCCATAAAGCTTGGAAGGCATATATTGCTAGATAAGCGAAGCCATAATTTAAATCAAAATGAGTTTGTGCAAGATTTAAAACGACTACTGAGCTTATCAAAATTCTAACAAACTCAAATTTCTTGGCCCAAGACTTTGACTCCAATAACGCTGCCCATGAAGTAGCACTCATCCAAAGAATAAAGCCAATCTGTGCTTTTTCAAATGGACTCAACGGTGACTCATGGTGAGTCACTAACAACATTAACGGAAAGGCACTAACAAGCCCAAGTATAATACTTGGCCTAACGCCAGGAAGTTCTTTTGATTGAAATTTCTCTATCGTCTTTGCTGTGCCATCAGGACGCAGATAAACATCACGAGGTGGAAGATCAGCAGGACGCAAACCAATCGGCATAAACCATAAACGAATCTTATCCCACCAGCTTTTAGTTGCTAGCATGTCTCGCCACAGGTATCCCCACCACTGCACATTAATGACAACTGGATCCCAAGATCTAACTGGATTAGTGACACCAAAATATGGTTCCTCATGCTCTTCAACCCAACTTCCAAATAACTTATCCCAAACGATGATAAAGCCACCAAAGTTTTTGTTGCGGTAGTGTTTGTTGCAAGCATGATGAACACGGTGATGAGAAGGAGTATTAAGCCAAGACTCAATCCAAATTGGAAGCTTTGGGACAATCCTGGTGTGTGGAATAAGTTGTAGGATTAAGTGAAAGGCAACCATCGGCAAAACCCACTCGGCCGGAAAGAAAAGTGCCATAGGCCAATAAAAGAAAAATGAAGCTGCTCTTTGAGTGAAGCTTGCTCGAAGAGCGACGGCATAGTTAAGTTCTTCGGTTGAATGGTGAGGCATATGCGCTGCCCATAATATATTGATGGAATGACCAGCGCGGTGAAACCAGTAGAAGAGAAAATCTACCCCTAAGAAAAGTATAACAAAGTTGTACCAAGTGGCCTCTGGTTGAGTAAAAGCAGAGTTACTATTGAGCCATGAATAGGCTGGATAAAACATCAGAGCTACAACAACATTGGTACATTGATTAAGAATCGCTGTACCTAAGCTCGATATTGAGTCTTGAAAGGTGTACATGCCGTTTTTCTTGATGAGGCAATAGACGAATTCGGCCAAGACCAAGGTCATAATAGGGATGGTTAAAATCGCATAAACGTTTACAGGCATAGTTCCTCCTAAGTAATATTAATGTAACGCATAGACTTTAAGTGTCATTAACCTAGGTTCATGGATGTACGAGGAATTTTTTAAGCGATATCAGGGAGTTGATCCAGTTGATCGAGATCTTTGGAATGAAGCTGCTAGCGGAATGAAACTAAAGAATTTGACCAAAGGCGAAATATTTCTAAGGCCTGGTGATTCTTCTAGTACTTTTGCCATAATTCTTGATGGAGTTGGTCGGCATTTTTATGTAGGAGATGACGGTAAAGAATGGACTAAATCATTCGCGGGGCCTGGAGATCTTCTAGGTGCTTACGCTGAGATGTTACAGAAGCTCGATTCTAGAACCTTCATAGAGGCTCTAACACCGATGAAAGTCCTTCAAGGTGGAAAGCTTCAATTAGACTTAATGAGTAAGCCTGAGTGGAGCAGCTTATGGCGAAAACTAGCTGAAGAACATTTCATAAAAAAAGAAAATCGAGAATATGAATTTCTTAAGTATGATGCGGCCAAAAGATACGAATCCTATTTGAGTTATTACTCTCACTTGGACCAGTTTATCCCAAGAAAATATGTGGCAACCTATTTAGGTATTACACCTCAGGCTCTTTCTAGGCTTAATAAATCCGATAATTAAGCTCGGATTCTCTTCATAAATATCATCTAAATCCGATAAAGATCAGTTGATTGCTAATGGAGAGTTATGGGTCAGCCCTTAAAAAAAGATGAAATGTTTGAAGAAGATTTCGATAATGAAAGCGTTGGAGAGTTAACGCTTGCTTCGGCCGAAGAATGTACAGAGTTCTTCAAGTCAGAATCTACAAGCACTCAAACTAATCGTGAAAATGAAATTGATGTCAATGAAGAGGAATTGAGTTCGCAAGGCCTTACGCTAGATTATGATAAAGAGTTTCTAAAAGAGGCTTTAAAAAATACCAAAACAGCTTCAGCTCCTAAAATTATCAAGTCAGAGAATGATCTTAATATTGATAAGGAAAATGAACATTTAAAAAGTATAAAGTCAGGCAAACCAAGTGGCGCCATTAAAACAGCTGGTGGGAAAAAAGTTGTTGAAGATGCAGTTTTTGAAAATGTAAAAAAGTTTGAATCTTTAGTCGATCAAATTGCCAAAGACCCTTTATTCACAAATACTGGGGATCAGTACCCTCAAATTAATGGTAATTATTTTTTACTGGATCATTTAGTTGATGGCGGGATGGCAAAAATTTGTCGCGCTCGCTACCTAGCTGACTCTGCCACGGCAGGCGCCGATAAGCTTGTCGTTTTAAAGATGGTGCAAGAGAAGTTCTCTAAGGATCCTGAGTACGAAATAATGTTTCTGGATGAGATTAAAGTCTCTTTCGGTCTTCAGCATCCAAATATTTCGACGACTTTTGACTATGGAAAAATAGGAAGCAATCTCTTTGTTTCAATGGAATATATTCATGGAAAAGACTTAAAAATTTTAGTTGATAAACTAGCTGCAAAAAAACAAGTTTTACCCTTTGAAATCACACTCTATATAATTTCTAAAATGTGTGAAGGGCTACATTACGCACATAACTTTTCAGATCAACTCACAGGTCAAAGCTATAATATTGTTCATAGAGATATCTCTCCTCATAATGTCATGGTTAGCTTTGATGGTTATGTTAAAGTGATCGACTTTGGTATTGCCAAGGCTGATACAAATGAGCAAATTGAACAAGAGGGCACTGTAAAAGGAAAAATAAATTATTTCGCTCCGGAATATTTAGAGGGAAAAAATATTGATCATCGCTATGATCAATTTGCTATTGGCTTAACATTTTGGGAGCTTTTGACTGGTAAAAAAACCTTTGATGAAAAAGATCAAATCAAAACAATTAAGGCCATCTTTGATTGCCATCCTAGAAAGCCGTCACAGTTAAATCCATTAATACCAAAAGAGATAGAAGCCATTGTCATGAAGACTCTTAGTCGTGACCCTAAGGACAGATATCAAGACTTATCTGAACTCAATCGCGACATTACAGCCCTTATTCATAAAATTGCTCCAGGCCTTAACCAAAACGATTTAAGCGAATTTATGAAGCTGATGTTTAAAAAAGACTTTGAAGAGGATTTAAAGACTTTTGTGAGTTTTGGCGATTATAAAGTCGAAGAGATTAAAGATAAGATTAATAAATATAAAGAATATCAAAAGAGCTTAGAATCCCAAGATGATACAAAAGGAAACTTCGTTAATCTCGATCTAGGTTTTGCAACTTTAGAGACAAGTCTTGTTGATAAAAAAGAATCTAAATCAGAAAAAAGCAAAAAGAAGAAAAAAGATAACCTTCAAAAAGCACTTATGGGATTGGTTGAAGTCGCCAATAGTGAAGAAGTCGGTCCTTTGATTAAAGATAAAAAGGCTAAGAAGAATTATGAAAATCTGATCATGGCCGTTTGTGTCGTTGCCTTTATTGGTTTTTATAAAAGAAGCGCGATCATTAAATATTTCTCTAAAGAAGAAGTTGAAATCACTAAGGCTCAAGTCGCGATTGATCCAATAGCTGAAAATGAAGTAAGTGCTGAGAGTGAAGTATCAATTAAGTCTGATCTAAAAGAGATAGATTCAATTATAAAAAAAATAGAAGAAAAAAAATCACTTGGAGTTATTAAGTTCAAATTAAGTAATCCAGTTCAAAGCAATTTGTCTTATGAATTTTCTGATGTTCAACAAACAGTCAGTTTAATGAATGGAGTTTCTCAGATTCCGAAACCTCAAAGAACTATAGCAAGTGATGAAAAATCAGATGGTATAGAAGATCTGAAAAAACAAAAATTGATTGAAGAAATGAAAAGTAAGCTTGAAGTTAAAGAAAAAATTATTGAACAGGCGATAAATAAAGATAGTAACCCGGTTATGGATTGGATCTCAAAACGAAAAGTTTATAAATTGTTTTTTGACTAATCTACCAATTTTTCAAATCTGTTAAAATTTGAATGATCTCCATGCCCTCGCAGACTGATGCGGTTGGAGTGTGATTAATTAAGACGCCTGAGTGTCTGGCCTTAATTTCAATGACGTTATCATCAACACTAGCCAATGATTCGATATTTCTGGGCTTATGGATTTTAGCTAGAAGGTCACCTTCATGAAACTCTGTACCTGGTAAAACCAGAGACTCAAACAAGCCTCCAACAGGGGAGTTATAGCTTTGGTAATGTGAAAGTTCACTCCACTTACCTGGTTTTAGTTGCGTCTCTTGTTTAGCTTCAAGAACATTTTGAGTTTGAAGAAAATGTATAATTCTTTCGCAGTCAGTTTTTGCTTGCTCTGAGCTAACTTTTTCCTCACTACCTAACTCTACTGTAAAAGAGAAGACGCCAGGCTTTTGAGATATCCCTCTGTCATCTAAGTGCTTATGGAGTTTTACCCATGGAGTAAAGCATGCTTCATCCATGGCGCCAGCAAACTCATTTGGGATGATCAAAGTGTATGGTGACAGCAATTCTTTAGCGACGTCTTTTTGATATTCGGCACTATATAGGTATCTGCAAGCAACAGGCCCTGTATGCAGATCTAGGATGATATCAGCAGTGCTGGCTATTTTTTGTAAAACAAGGTTATTCTTTTTATTCTCACCAACATGATAGTGATCTTCATTTCGATTAAGCTTTGAATTACATTTTTCGAAAATTTCATTTTTAAAGGCACGTCTTAGTTCTTTCCAATCAAGCTCTATATGCTCGTCAAGAAATTGATCATAATCAATATCATGGCTGATATCTGTATAGTTTCGATTCCAATTATCACCGGTAATGGGATTGAATCGTCCCTGGGTACTTGTGCCAAATTTCGTATTAGTTGCCTGCGGGTTTGCCATAGGAATTAAATTGATTGATCCATTGATGGGATTTTTCGCCAAGTATCTCATCAATTCCATAATGACTAAATTGCCTTGAAGTTCAGCCCCGTGAACACTTGATTGAATATGGACATGAGGGCCAGGCTTAGCTCCACGTATTCTATAGATGGTTAGATTAAGGCTGTCCCCAGAAGGTAGCTCTTTCACTGGAAATGATTTTTGCTCAAAACTATTTGTCATACAAGCCAATCCGATGAACTTCTGACAGGTCTTGGTGTCATGAGATCACCGTTATAATAGGTTACTTCTGCAGGTAGATTATGACATAAAAAGAAAGGCATGGCCTCAGTAAAGCCGTAAGCACCAGCCATTGAGAACGCTAGCCAGTCACCTGGTTGAGTATCACTTGGCAGCTCAAAACTGCCAAGAACATCTAGCGCTGTACACAGTGGGCCATGAACTTGAAAATTAGACTCACTTGCTTTTGAATCTCTAAAGAGTGAACAGGGAAAGGCTTGTCCAGTTAAAGCAGGTCTAGCAATATGATTGATACCACCATCAGTAACGAGAATCTCTTTTCCTCGAACAGTTTTTCTGTCGATGACCTGAGTAAAATATGTCCCACAGCTAGCAACAGTAAATCGACCGAGTTCCATCCATACCTTTTCAGGCTTAAAGGTCGTCTTAAACTCTCTTAAAAGCTGATTAACCTGATTAAACTCAAGCATCTTGCCGTTAAACTCGTAGGG
>CAXBMT010000079.1:0-10296 GCA_963976925.1 uncultured Bdellovibrionales bacterium | reverse complement strand
GCCAGCTCAGATATTAAAGTCTTAGAAAAGATGATTAAGGCTGGCTTAGATGTCGCAAGAGTCAACATGAGTCACGGAACTTATGAAGGCCATACTGAAATGATCGCTAAGATCAGACAAGCTTCCACTAATGTTGGTAAAGAAGTTGCAATTTTATTAGACCTTCAGGGTCCAAAAATTCGCGTTGATAAACTTCCAACTCCTCTAGAACTTAAAGAAGATGAAGAGTGGGTTATTGCTCCTTCTTCAAAAGCTGCAAACTACCCTGAGTACGCAGGAAAACTTATTCCAACCATTTATGAAAACCTTGTTGATGACTGTCACGATGGTGCTCGTATTCTTTTTGACGATGGCCTGATGAAAGCTGTGGCCGTCAGTCGTGATCGTGATGTTTATAAAATTAAGATTGAAGTTGGTGGAACCTTAAAGAGTAACAAAGGAATTAATCTTCCAGATTGTGAAGTTTCCGCCCCTGCGTTCACAGAAAAAGATCGTGATGACTTGATGTTTGGTCTTAAGCAACAAATCGATTATATCGCCTTATCTTTTGTTAGAAAGCGTGATGATGTGATGCTGGTTAAGTCTTTACTGCATAAGCTTAAGATGAATATCCCAATCATTTCGAAAATCGAAAAGCCTCAAGCTATTGATGCGATCGATGATATTATAAAAGTTAGTGACGCTATCATGGTTGCTCGTGGCGATATGGGGGTTGAAGTTGGTAACCACTTGGTTCCTTCAATCCAGAAACTCATCATCAATAAATGTAATCAAGCCATGATCCCAGTCATTACTGCCACGCAAATGCTGGAGAGTATGACCGAGAATCCAACACCTACTAGAGCAGAAGCGAGTGATGTTGCTAATGCCATTTGGGATGGAACAGATGCGGTGATGCTTTCAGGTGAGACGGCAGCGGGTAAGTGGCCGGTTCAAACAATCAAGATGATGGAAGAAATTGTTATCGAAGCGGAGCGCACACCAAAAGAGCGACCATTTCTTAGAAAAATGGACCTTTCAAACGTAAACGCTTCAGTAATGGTTGCAGCCTCTATGATTTCAGAAAAAGTTGAAGGTAAGTATATCCTTTCAATGACTGAGTCAGGATCATCTTGTCGAAAGATCTCGATGTTTAGACCTAAGACTCCAGTTCTTGGCGTAACCAATAGTCTCGCAACCGCTAGAAGAATGTGTTTGAATTGGGGAGTTCGTCCTTTCCAAATTCATGACTATGGCCGTGATGATTTTAACTTTCAAAAAGATGTTGTTAATAAAGTTAAATCAGTCATGGATCTTCAAAACGGAGATAAGATCGTTATTACGAGAGGGGACGGTAAGTTCTTTGCTCGCGGAAGCTCAAACTCTGTCAAAGTTGAAATCATTAAAGACATGCCAAAGGTTCTTGGTTCATCAGATGTAGTTGAAGAAGCAAGCGATGAAAAAAAGAAAATTCAACTTGATACCTCTATCTGTGCTTCATGCCAAAACTGTATCTCAACATGTCCGCATGATATTTGGATGCTTAAACCTGGTAGTGAGCACGAAACAACGATCAATAAAGATAAGATTTCAGCCTGCGCACTAGATATGGCCTGTGTTGAAGCATGCCCAACTGGTGCCATTGAAATCATGCCGCTGGTTTAATGTTAGATAAAATTTTTCTTAAAGACTTAGGCATTGTTGATTGGGGATATACCGATCAACTACAGCCTTTATCTTATGAAAAATATCGTGATTGGTTAGCTAAAAATAAGCATGAGCCCTTAACTTATCTTGAAGGCGAAAGAGCAGATAAACGTTTAAACCTTAGGAATGTTTATCCGGAATGTAAGTCTGCCTTAGTTTTTCTCTTTAGCTACGCTGAAAATAAATACTCTATAGAACAAGAAGACTTAGGTGATGCGAAAATTGCTAGCTACGTAACTTCGTTTGGCGGTCTAGACTACCACTACGTTATTAAAGAGCGACTTGAAAAAATCGCTAGTGAATTAAAAAAGACTCACCCTGGCCTTGAAGTAAAACCGTCGCTCGATGTTTTGCCTGTTCTCGAAAGAGACTTGGCGCTTAGAGCAGGTCTTGGCTGGTTTGGTAAAAATTCAATGCTGATTCATCGAAGTGAAGGAAGCTTCACCATGATCGGTGCCCTTCTACTTAATCAGAAGCTATCAATCGAAACAAAGTCAATGGAGACTGATCACTGTGGTCAATGCACGGCTTGTGCTGATGCTTGTCCGACTGTGGCGATTGATCTTGAGTCTCGCACACTTAAAGCTGACCTATGTGTCGCCACTTATACGATTGAGATTTTTAAAGACGAGAAACCTCCGGCCGGATACGCCGATATGAGCGAGATTTACGGTTGTGATATTTGTCAGGATGTATGTCCTTGGAATAAGCGCTGGCTTCGCGAGAGACTAAAGCAAGGAGCTTTAAAGAGCTTTGATTGGTCAGGTCTGGAAAAAATTCGTGAAGTATTTTTAGAGGGAGATATGACGCAAGTGCTAAGTAGGGTTCAAGCGTTAGGAGTTCGAGAATTCAAGCGGTTGTTCAAATCTACTCCTATGGAGCGCACCGGAAAAAACGGATTACTCAAGAATCTACTCCACAAAAAGGACGCATCGAGCTAGGGTAGGCTCATGCAAAAAATCATCCTTATTATCACGTTGTTTTTTAGTTCTCTATCCTTCGCAGCTCCTCTTAAAGAGTTTCGCGGCATGTGGGTTATCACCTGGGAAATCTATAAAAAAGACGGAGAGTTTCTTAAAGGCGATGACTTAAAAGAGCGCATTGTTGAAATCATGGATAACGCTAAGTCAGCGGGTCTAAATGCTCTAATTTGGCAGGCAAGACAAGGCGGCGCCGCTTATTTTAATTCTTCAATTGAGCCTTGGGGAAAATGGCTTCAGCATCAATCTCCAGGTTTTGATCCACTTGAGTTCGCCATCATTGAAGCTCATAAAAGAAATCTTGAAATTCATGCTTGGATCAATACATTTGAATCAAGAGAAAATATCGCTGGTACACCTGCTATCGATCATCCGGAATGGATTAGTCGAGACAACTTAAATCGTCCGATGCCATCAGCAATTACTCTTTCTCCAGGGTTAAAAGCCGTAAGAGAGCATATCAACTCTGTGGTTAAAGAATTAGTTACTAATTACGATATCGATGGAGTTCACTTTGATTATATTCGTTGGAGTGAATACGCTTGGAGTGACTTTAAAGAGTTAAGTCCTGATTTTGGTTTTGATAGTGAGCATAGATTTAGTGATGGTGTGCCCGAAGGCTTTCTAACTTGGGAAGACTGGCGCCGTGGTAGTGTCAGTTCATTTATTGAACTCGCTTCAAAAACAATCAAATCGATTAAGCCTTCTATGGTCATTTCAGTTGCGGCCGTTGGTCAGTATGACTGGGGCATTTGGAATGGATATCATGCTGTTTTTCAAGATGTAGGCCTATGGCTTGAAAAAGGTTGGATCGATCACGTGATGGGAATGAATTACTACTGGCATACTTATCAAAGTATGTTTGATCATCTGGTTGGTGGTTGTCCGAACTGTTGGCAGCGCCCACTGCAAGCAGGACTTGATCGTGGAGGACGCTTCACTGTTGGAGTTGGTTCGCTGATGATGAAAGAAAAAGGACTTTGGAGTGAGCATCCAGAAGTTGTCCGAGCAATTCGCGACTCTAAGTATACGAGTGGTTTTCAATTTTTTAGCTATGGTGACTTTGAAGAGATGAATTACTTTCAAGAAGCTCGTAACTTTATTCTAGCCAGCCCTCGTCCTTAAGAAACTTCTTAACATGAGGGGCAGCATTCTCAGGAACATGGTGAGCTAACTTCTTTGGCTTTTCCATGGTGACTTCGTTTCCTAACTCTTCTAGGTAATTAGCAAATCTTTCCATACCGTCTTCACCTACAACCATATCGTCTTCACCGGTAATAAGGTGAATACGTTGTCTGGTGATATTAAGATTTTCTTTTTCCTCTTTAATCCAAGGGAAAACATTATCGGGCTTTAACTCTGGAGAAACTAATTGCTCTCTAAGTTTTAAAGTTGATTTATAAAAAGGCGTATCAAAAATATGAACGACATCTTTTGGTGCCATTCCAAGACCTACCCCTAAACCAATTTTATCCATTGTAGAAAAAATATTTTCATCTAATGCTTTGAGAGCAAGTAGGGCTCCTAAAGAGTGTCCGCCTAGGATCAGTCGATTTGGCTTATCTTCTAGTACTTCTAGCGCAGACTCATAAGCTTCACTAAAGAGTTCGTGTGCAGATGATTTAAATTCATCAAAACTTTCAACTTCACTGAAATTACCCAGATAGTGGCCAGGAATATCGAAGATCAGAGTAGGGATCTTTTCCTCGGCCAACCTTGATGCCCAGCTCAATATTGAAAACTTACTTGAAGTATAGCCATGACACAGTAGGGCAAGAGTTGACGAAGCCTGCTCTGGTACGAGAAACAGCGCATTGGTAGGGGTCAGTAGGCGCCCTGACCAGGTAAGATTCACTTTGTGGACTTTGATATTCATAGTGATAGATTACCCAGAATGCTTGGAATTTCATAGCCTTCAATGCGTTTATCTCATTGACGTAATTACTACGATGATTTAGTTTTATTCTACTTTTTTAGAAATGCCCTGTTAGCTCAGTTGGTAGAGCAACGGATTGAAAATCCGTGTGTCCGTGGTTCAAATCCGCGACGGGGCACCACTAAAAAATTAAAAAGCCAGGCCTTGTGTCTGGCTTTTTTGTTTTAAGCGTTCAAAGCGGATTTGAACGTAGTTCTCGCCCGAAAAAATGAAAGTCAATGATGTTAAATTTGCAAGAGATTATAAAGAGTGTGGACAGGACGCTGCTAACTTTTATTGTTGGGCTCCAGGTCCGTACCAAATTGAAGTGACTTGGAATAGAGATTAGTAACTTAGAACTATTTTAATAGGCTAGATGATTTTATTAAGCTTATTTAAGGGGTGATTTTGAACATTAATAAAGTATCACTTTTATTTTTGAGATTCTCTTTAGCGGGAAGCTATCTCTCTGCTGCAGCAGCATCGCTCTTACTTTTTTGTGTTCATGATAAACTTTGGCAAGATATAACAACTAGCTAGCAGACAATTTAATTATTAAGAACCAGAGTTTAGTAACTCTGGTTTTTCTAAGCTTGGTAGTAGCCCTTCTTTAAGCCTAGGAAAAAGTTTCTAGCATTAATTCCTAAAAGCTGAGTCTTGTATCCACCTTCTTGAACAACCAGCGTTGGCTTTTTTAAGCATCCAATATGAAAACCATTTTGTTCAAAATCTTTAGCGACAAGTTTCCATGAACCAGTTGGGTCACCTTTCGCGGTATCTAAACCTAATGCGATAACACAATAAACCGGATCGAATTTACGAATATCTTCTATCGCTTTCTTTAAAGTTTTTAAGTAAGCCGGGCCATCAATAGTTTTCTCCAAAGGGTAGTTAATATTAAAACCAACTCCTTTTTCAAACCCTTTCTCTTCTTCAAAGCCTGTGTAATGAGGGTAGGCATGTTCAGGATGTCCATGAATAGAAATAGTTAACACATCATCACGTTTATAGAAGATATTCTGCTGACCATTACCGTGGTGGTAGTCAACGTCCAAGATTACAACTTTACCCTGTTTACTAAGATAGTTTGCCGCAATCGCGGTAGAGTTGAGATAGCAAAAACCACCAAAATATTTCTTTTCGGCGTGGTGTCCCGGAGGACGAATTAAGGCATAAGAAATATTTTCACCATCAACGAGTCTTGAGGCAGCAGTCAATGCACAATTGACTGCTACTCTTGATGCGACAAAAGCATTTTTATTTAAAGGCGAAAAAGTATCCATGCAATAATAGCCGGCCCGATCAATAATTGCTTTTGGTAGTTTTGCTCTATTTCTTACAGGAAAGACATCCGGATAAATTGTTTTCTTCCCTGCAATTTGACATATATCTTTTAAAAATTTGTAGTACTCAGGGTCATGTACTTCCGTGATATGAGAATCAGAGAATTTCTTTGTATTAACAAAGTTAAAGAGATCAACTTTCTTAAGCTCTTTTAAAATTGAGTCAATACGTATTGGAGATTCTACATACCCTTTCTCTTTCACATGGTGAACTTTATGAAGAGGGTTTAAAGTTACAGAAATTCTTTGATCAATTGGAGTTGTTTGGGGCTTAACTGTTTTTTTATTGGTGTTGAGTGCATGCTTAGTCGCAAGCTTTTCAAATTGACTATTTGGTAATGAAGCTAGAACTTTTTTAATATACTCAGGAGGGCATTTTTTATCTGTATGACTTATAAGAATTGCTTTAATGAGAGTCTTCTTCTTGGTTAACTCAAGTTTTCCTTTACGATTGCTGTCGAATAATAAATGAAGAGATGAGTCATCAATGCGCCATCTCTCATAATCAGATTTGATTAATTGAGCAGCTCCAAAGCGCTGATAAAACTTTAATCGAGTTATATTTTGTTTTTGTTCTTCATCACTTGCGCAATATTTACGCTCAATGGTCTCACATTCCAGAAAGACTCCCAGTGATTTGTTTATGATTGATTGCTCTTTTACTCTTGAGTAAAGTGCTGCTCCTATGCCTCTACTCGGACTATCTTTACTTGAAGCTATATAGTCGAGAAAGACAAAGTTTTCTTTGATAAAGTGGGATGCTATTGCTGCTCCAATAACTGCACCATTTTTTTCTGCGACAAAAAGGTAGTGTTTGTAAATCTCGCTTTTATTTGTAGTCACTCTATCTATTAAATCTTCAAGATATTGCGGTTTCATGTAAGGAAACTGTGAAAGAAGCAGTTTTTTTACAGATGCAATAACCATGAGGTTAAGTGCGGTAGAGTGATCAAAGATTTGTTTAATTTTAAAGGTAGACATTCTATGAGTCCGATTATTTATATGAGTGATTAATAATAATTAGAACTTAAAATGGTTAGGTAAGCACTAAATTAATTTTTGCGCGTTGAGTTGGCTTGTTTATGTCGTTTCCTCATATAATAGTAGTGCAATATAACTGATATATTTAAATTAATAATTAAAGAAATGAATTATAAAATAAAAAGCCTAGGCTACAGAACTGATTTTATCTTTAATCGCTTGGACGGAAGTGTAAGAGATAAAGGTGAATATATTGTCGCAACAACTACTAGTAATCCTAACTACTTTTGGGGCAACTTACTTCTTTATAAGCAACCACCAAAACAAGGGGACTTTAGTATTTGGAAGTCAGATTTCTTAGCTGAGTTCACTAATCCTGATATCTATCATATGACCTTTGCCTGGGATTCTCCTGAAGGAGTAGAAGGGGATTGTTCAGAGTTTTTAGCACAGGGATTTAAGCTCGAAAAATCGGTTGTCCTAACGACTGAAAATGTTATTAAACCAACAAAATACAATCATAATGTTTTGATCCGTCCTATTTCGTCACAAGAAGACTTCGATCGTTGCGTAGATATTCAAGTTTCTTGTTCGGATCAATACTTATCAAAAGACTCTTGGCGTGACTTTTATTCAAAGTCGATGAAACAATATAAAAAACTTATAGGTCAAGGTCATGGAAAGTGGTTTGGCGCATTTCTAGATGGTGAATTAGTCGGCTCTCTTGGGATTTTTACCGATCAAGATATCGCTCGTTTTCAAATTGTGAGTACTCATAAAGACTTTCAGCGCAGAGGTGTTTGCAGTACTCTTGTTTTTGATGCGGCAAAATACGCTTTAGATAATATGGGGGTTAAGACTCTTGTGATGGTTGCTGATGAAGAATATCATGCTGCAAAAATTTACGAGTCTGTCGGGTTTACTCCAAAGCAAGAACAGATAGGTGTTTGTTTTTGGGATAAATCTAAGCTCGAATAGTTTATGTGGTTAGTAATTATTTATTTATCTGACAAAACTAGTTCTAAAAATGATGAATTATAAGTAAAAACTATGACTGCATAGGTACCGTCTATTTGAATCTATCTTGATTTCCAATTACCGTTTAGACTCTTATAAATTAACTTCAATAAAGGAAGCACAATGTTAAAAAACAAGTTATGTGTCTTCGCCTCAGTAGCGATTGCTCTGACTCTATTTGGATGTGCCAGTAATGATACTGGTCCGAATAGTTTCGCTGACGGTGAAGCAAAACCAAATCAATTTTGGTGGCCTAAACTAATTAACCTAGAACCCCTTCGTCAGCACGCTGCTGAATCAAATCCTCTTGGTGAGAACTTTGATTATGCAAAAGAGTTTAATAAATTAAATCTTGATCAATTAAAAAAAGAAATCGGTGTTGTTCTCAGAACATCACAAGATTGGTGGCCTGCAGATTGGGGCACCTATGCACCTTTCTTTATTCGTATGGCTTGGCATAGCGCTGGTACTTATCGTATTGCTGACGGACGCGGTGGCGCTGGTGGCGGTCAACAAAGGTTCGAGCCACTTAATAGCTGGCCTGATAATGGAAACCTAGACAAAGCAAGACGTTTACTTTGGCCTATTAAGCAAAAGTACGGAAATAAAATTTCATGGGCCGACCTCATGATTTTAACCGGTGACGTTTCGCTAGAGTCTATGGGCTTTAAAACTTTAGGTTTTGCTGGCGGACGTACAGATGACTGGGAACCAGATCTAGTTTACTGGGGACCAGAGACAGAATTTTTGGCTGATAAGCGTTACCACGGTGATAGAAAACTTAAAAAGCCACTTGGTGCTGTTCAAATGGGTCTAATTTATGTGAACCCTGAAGGTCCAAACGGTAAGCCAGATCCTCTATTAGCAGCTAAAGATATTCGTGAAACTTTTGGTCGCATGGCCATGAATGATGAAGAAACTGTTGCACTTATCGCTGGTGGACATACTTTTGGTAAAGCTCACGGTGCTCATAAGCCTGAAGAATGCATGGGACCTCCTCCTGCTGGTGAAGAGCTAGAAGCTCAAGGCATGGGTTGGAAAAATAAATGCGGTAAAGGTCATAGTGAAGATACTGTAACAAGTGGTCTTGAAGGTGCTTGGTCAGCAACTCCTACACAGTGGTCTATGCAGTATCTTGATAACTTGTTTGCCTTTAACTGGGTCATGACAAAAAGTCCTGCAGGAGCAACTCAGTGGATTCCAGATGATGAGAGTGCAGGGGACATTGTTCCAGACGCTCACGTTAAAGGAAAAAGAAGTGCACCTATCATGTTCACAACAGATCTTTCTTTAAAGTTTGATCCTGAGTACCGTGAAATTTCAAAACGCTTTTTAGCAAATCCAGAAGAGTTTGAGAAAGCCTTCGCAAGAGCATGGTTCAAACTTACAACTAGAGATATGGGCCCTCGTGCACGTTACCTAGGTAAAGATGTGCCAAAAGAAGTTCTTCTTTGGCAAGATCCGGTACCAGCTCGTAATTATAAAAAAATTGGACCAAACGGTATTGCTAATCTTAAAGGCAGAATTCTTAAGTCTGGTTTAACTCGCTCTGAGTTGGTTAGAACTGCTTGGGCTGCAGCTGCTTCATACCGCGGAACTGATATGCGCGGTGGTGCTAACGGTGCTCGTTTAAGACTTGCTCCTCAAAAAGGTTGGGAAGTTAACAACCCAGCTGAAGTTGCGAAAGTTCTTGCTCGCTTAGAAAAAGTCCAAACTGAGTTCAACAATGCTCAAGCTGATGGAACTAAAGTTTCTTTAGCAGACGTTATTGTTCTAGGTGGTTCAGCGGCAGTTGAAGAATCTGCACGCCTTGCTGGCTATAGTTATAAAGTACCTTTTAATCCAGGCAGAACGGATGCATCTCAAAAGCAAACGAATGTTGAATCATTTGCTGTTCTTGAGCCAAAAGCAGATGGCTTTAGAAACTATTACAGCAGTGAGAACTATCTCTCGCCTGTTAACGCTATGATTGATCGTGCTAACCTGCTTTCACTTTCAGTTCCAGAAATGACAGTTCTAGTTGGTGGTTTAAGAGCTTTAAATGCTAACGTGTCTGAGTCAAAGCATGGTGTTCTAACTTCTAGACCAGGAGTTTTAACGAATGATTTCTTTGTTAATCTTCTGGATATGTCGACCAAGTGGAGTAAGTCAGCTCAAGCTGAAGGCATCTATGAGGGACGAGATAGAAAGACTGACCAGCTTAGATGGACTGCTACTCCAGTTGATTTAATGTTCGGTTCAAGTTCAGAGCTTCGCGCTGTTGCTGAAGTTTATGCTTCAAACGATGGCAAAAGAAAGTTTGTTAAAGACTTTATTGCAGCATGGACTAAAGTGATGACTCTAGATCGTTTTGATCTTAAGTAAGAGAAAAAAG
>CAXBMT010000078.1:0-10340 GCA_963976925.1 uncultured Bdellovibrionales bacterium | reverse complement strand
TGCGATGATACTTCCAAGACTTTCCACAAGAGATAAGCTTCGTCCTGCCAAATACTGATCATTGACGATATCCTCGTCACTTGATTCGTGTTGAATATTTTCTCTTCTGGAGTAAAAAGCCAAGGAAAAGACAATAATGAGATAAATAACAATGACAATCCAATCAAGCATACTAGTTCCTAATATAAATCATATATTTACCCATTAGTTTAAAGTAGACTCTATATATGAACAATTTAATACTGATTATATCTTTACTCTTTTTCTCTAACTGCTCTAGCATCAACGAAGACTCTAAAGCTCACCATGAGAGTAAGAACAAGCACGGCTTAAAGACCTTAGAACCAGTTTATAAACCATCTATTAAGATACAAATGAGCAAACCTCTAATCGCCTTAGGTAAAACAATTTATCAAGAAAACTGCCTTGCTTGTCATGGCAAGAATGGAATGGGAGATGGTCCTGAAGCAAAAAATCAAAAGGTAAAACCTGCGAACTTAAATAAAGCCGTTAATGAGGTTGAACACTTCGCATTTTATACTAGGTTTTCGTATTGGGATGGAAGTATGCCAGGATGGGATAGAGAGTTTAGTAAGAAAGAACTTGATGCTCTGACTGCATATCTTTATCAATTTAAAAAGAATTAGCATTGATTTATCTACTGTTTAAAAACCAATGGGTTGATCACTCTCCTGATTATCTAGATCCATCATGTGAAAGTACCAGATTAGAACCTACTTTAATCGGCGCAAAGAAAAACACAAAAAATCAAAGGTACCTTTTAAAAGACGGAAAACCTCTAGTTAAAATGTCTGACATCATGACAACTGAAGTCCTACATGTAACTTTAAAAACTCCGTTAAAAGTTTGCGCTCATATTATGAATACTGAAGGGGTTCACCATCTTGGAGTTTTTGATGATGGACAATTTTGTGGAATTATCAGCGACAGAGATATAAGAGCTGTCTCAAAGTTAAAAGATTTCGATAAGATTCTAGTCAGTCAAATCGAAACAACCGTTGTCATGGCCGTCAGCACTGAGCTTGGCGTCGGTCAAGCTAGTCTTATTATGCAAAATGAGGGAATTAACTGTCTCCCAATACTAGACGATGATTTGAATATTGCCGGCATAATAACTTCAACGGACTTATTAAGAGTCCTCTCTAATTTACTTCCTTAAAAATAAACCAGCATAAAGGTCTTGGACTTTTATTGAGTCCAGCGACTAAAGTATCAAGTCTGCACTGTGGATTGGGGTGAGATTGTAAAACTCTATCGACTCGATGCTGATCAGGTGTCCTAAGTGATGGTTGTATCGAGGTTCCCTTCAACTGTGCAATTAGGTTAGTAAAATTCAATGACTCCGATAAAATTGTTTTTTCATCGTAACCTAGCCTATCCATACATATATAGGTTGCGTAATAATCAGCCTGACCTTCAACACTACTCCAGCTGACTTTACCATTCCTGCGTATCAACTTAGGCTCACCACCACTCAAATGACCTAATTCATGACACAAGAAAAGATCTAGCAGCGGTTTGGTCATAGAACTATGATTAAGAAGTCCTTGATTAACTATAATTAAAGGTTTTGATTCGTCGTCAAATGTTGCAAATGCATTAAATGTAAGCTCATCTTGGTTTATTTGAATTCTTACTGTGTTACCTAACTCTGGACTGAGAAGTATTGCAAAGGTCAACTCTCTACTTTTAATCTGCGAATGCCATTCGGATATATTTTTCTGATTGAAAAATTTTTTACTACTATTTTCAACAGATTTTGCATGAACAGTTGAAGCAAAAATCAACGTGAATACAAAGAGTGCAGATCTAAAAGTCATGTAAGTTCTCCTTAAGCGTTTGTATATCAGACTCGTTCATGTTTAAACCTGACTAAGATCATATTAATAAATGATAAGAAATAGATTCATATCGATTTATTCATGGGAGAACAGACCCAAAGAGATCACAACACGAAGGGAGTTCATATGAAAAAGATACTAATCTCAATACTACTCAACGCATCAATCGGTTATGCTAGCACCCCCGTTGAGGTTGAAGTGCCTATTACAAAGATATACTCACCTAAAGGCTTTGATAGTAATGACATGGCAGAAGTTGTTCTTAGTGGATTCCTGCCAAACCTATGTCACAAGTCACCTTCCATTAAAGCTGAGGTTGTAGGCAAGGTGATTTATGTGACTGCCACGGCCCTAAACTACGAGCAGGATAATCCTTTTTGTCCTGAGATGATCGTTCCATTTTTAACATCTGTTGAGGTTGGAGTTCTTGATCGTGGCCAATATGACGTAAAGGTAAATATAAACACTCCTTACAATAAAGAAGGTGAATTATTTATCTCAGAATCAATGAGTCCATCAGTTGATGAGCATACATATGCTTACGTTGATCACGTTGTTAGGATTCCAGGAACAAGGAAGGTAAGACTTAACGGTTACAATCCAAGTGACTGCTTTAAGCTTGATAGAGTCGATTATAGCGACAATGGAAAAGATGTTTACTCAGTTCTTCCAAAAATGAAGCAAGTAAATGCTTTTTGTCCTTTAAAAATGACTCCTTTTTCAATCGTAACTGAGGTGCCTAAAACACTGACTCAAAAAGAAGTTCTTCTTCACGTGAGAGTTATGAACGGTAAATCTGTTAACGTTTTATTCAAATAAGTCGACAATACGAGAGGGGCTACTAGCCTCTCTCATTTCAAGTACTTAGAATGATCGGTTTTGCCGAACTATAAGAGTTTATCCTTATTTGTAGACAGCAAATACCGTAAAATTAAGTATGGAAAATAAAAATACAAAAAACTCTGAAGCTAAGTCCCCAAAAAATCTAGAAAAGAAAAAGAAAGACCATGCGTTAAAGCATCGTCCTCTTAACCACTTACGTAAAAGCTTAGAAGCTGAAAAGTGTCTTTCAAGACTCTAGCTACCTATAAGCTCTCTGTCGGGTAGCCGGCTTCTTCTATTGCACTCATCACTTGCTCTAAACTGAGTTTTGAGGAATCTACTTCTAGAATCCTCTCCTCAATTTTAGCAGCTAATTTAGCATCGCCATCAATTTCTTTAATGGCATCGTCGATATTTCTAAAGCAGCTCATACAGTGCATTTTATCAATCTTTAACTTAAACATCATAACTCCTTGACCTTCCCACGTAGGGAAGGTTTATGATAGCTACTCTAACCTAACTGGAGCATCCAATGCAAGAGACCGTTAACTTGGATATTAAAGGAATGACCTGTGCTTCGTGTGTGGGTCGTATCGAAAAGTATCTTGCTAAAAATGATGCGGTCTCTGAGTCAAACGTAAATCTCGCAACTGAGAAAGCCAAAATCGTTTATGATTCAAACAAACTTGATGAGAAGAGGATTATTTCAATAATCTCTGACGCAGGTTATGAAGCAAAAGTTCATCAGGATAACCAATCCGATAACAAGTTAAAGGCGATCAAAAAAGAACGCAATATTGTTATCGTATCGTCTTTATTATCGGCTCCATTATTTCTGCCAATGCTAGTCGAGCCTTTTGGTTTAAACATTACTTTGCCGGGCCATATTCAGCTAATTATTTGTGCACCAATACAGTTCATCATTGGATGGCGATTTTATAAGTCAGCGTGGGGAGCGATAAAAACAAGATCAGGAAATATGGAGCTACTTGTTGCTATCGGTACCAGTGCTGCATTCTTCTTGAGTACTTACTTATTAATCACACATACTCAAGGACCTTTACATTTATACTTTGAAAGTTCTGCTGTTGTTATTTCTCTGATTTTACTTGGAAAATATTTTGAATCAAAAGCAAAGTTTCAAACAACACAAGCGATTAGATCTCTTCAAGATTTAAGACCTGATACCGCTATTATCTTAAAAGACGATCAAGAAAAAGAAGTGCCAATTAGTAAAATAGCCCTTGAGGATACTGTCATTGTAAAGCCAGGCGGAAGAATTCCTGTTGATGGGAAGATTATCGAAGGTCATAGTGAAATTGATGAATCCTTAATTACAGGTGAAAGTCTTCCAATAGAAAAGAAAAAAAATGATAAGGTTATTGGTGGAAGTATTAACGGATCTAGTAAACTTCTGATCAAGGTAACTGCCTTGGGTGCAGAAACAATGCTATCAAAGATCATTCGACTGGTAGAAGACGCCCAAACTCAAAAAGCCCCCATTCAAAGGCTTGTCGATAAGATTAGTTCTTACTTCGTACCTATAGTTATTTTAATTTCTATTTTAACTTTGGTCATAAGTGGACTTCTTCTAGATAGTTGGGAAGAAGCCATCATTAATGCAATTTCCGTTTTAGTTATAGCTTGTCCCTGTGCTCTTGGATTAGCAACTCCTACTGCGATTATGGTTGGAACTGGTATCGCAGCGAAAGCAGGAATTCTCATCAAAGATACTCAAGCACTAGAAATTTCTCACAAGATTACAACTGTTGCCTTTGATAAAACAGGAACTCTTACGGAGGGAAACCCTTCAGTTAGTCATCTTCAATCATTTGAAATCGATGATCAGAAAGCATTGGAACTTCTTGCTAGTATTCAAAGTGGTAGTGAGCATCCACTGGCAAAAGCAATTATGAAAAAAGCTGAGCAAGAAAGTATAAGTTTTGAAAATTCAACGAATTCAACGAATTCAAAATCAATCACAGGAATTGGCATCGAAGCCACTGTAAATAACACTCAGTATATTATTGGCAGTAAAAAAGCCATTGATCAAATGAGCGATGAGGTTAATAAAGTTTCATCTGAATTTGAAGACAAAGGGGAAACTGTTTCATACCTAATTGACAAGACGAGCAATAAAGTATTAGCAATTGTTTCATTTACAGATTCTGTTAAGGCTTCAGCTCAAAAAACTATTCAAAAACTTAAGGAACTTGAAATAAAATCGATCATGCTAACCGGTGATAACCAGGCAAGCGCCCAGAAAGTTGCACAGCAACTTGGACTAGATGATTTTCGCTTCGAAGTTATGCCTGAAGATAAATCAGATGTTATCGGCAGTCTTAAAAATAAAGGGGAAGTCGTCGCCATGATCGGAGATGGAATCAATGATGCTCCGGCGTTAGCTTTGGCGGATATTGGCATTGCCATGTCTACTGGGACCGATGTAGCGATGCAGTCAGCTGGCATCACGCTTATGCGTGGTGATCCATTATTAATACCTGACGCTATCTCCATTTCGAAAGCAACATATTCTAAAATTAAGCAGAATTTGTTCTGGGCTTTTATCTATAACGTGATTGGTATTCCATTAGCTGCTTTTGGATATCTTAATCCTATGATTGCCGGTGGAGCTATGGCCTTTAGTTCCATTAGTGTAGTATCAAATTCGCTTCTTTTAAAAAGATGGAAGCAAGAAGAGAGATAAGATTATGAATATTGGAGAACTCTCCAAACTTAGTGGCGTAAGTAGCAAAATGATCCGTCGATACGAAGAAGATGGAATTGTCAGTAAAGCGAAAAGAACAGAAGCTGGATATCGAGTTTACTCAGAACAAGATATCCAAATTTTTAAGTTTATCAAAAGATCAAGAGAGCTGGGTTTTAGTATGGCAGATACAAAGCAACTTGTTAGTCTTTGGCGAAATAAATCCAGATCGAGTTCTAAAGTCAAAGAGATTGCCAAAAAGCATGTTGCTGATTTAACCGCTAAGCTTGATGAAACACAAAAAATGATCAAACAGCTCAATCATCTCGTCAAAAATTGTAACGGTAACTCAAGACCAGATTGTCCGATTATTGACGATCTAGCGTCTCATTAAAAAATCTATTCATAAAATAAAGAGTTTCATCCATCATATCTCCCATTAACGGGTCCAGATGACCTGCATTTGGTAGACTTAAAAACTCCGAATTTTGAGCATCTGCTTCAAACGAAATTGAACTATCCGGTGCAATTTGATCCGCTGCTGCTGAAATAAAGGCAAATGGTATATGCCTTTTTTCTTCGACAAATATTTTGGCATAGTTTGTTTGTGTATCTGAGCTAACAAGCCCTTCATTTCCAACACTTCTTACCTGCTCAATAACGGCCGGAGGAACTGCACCAAAACCGTAGCGAGCTATTCGTCCTAAGTCGTAGTCACTTATACGATGATATTTCATATTGAAAAGCAACTTCATTGCACTAGATATAAGAGGTAGCCTAGATCCAAGAGAATTAACTTCAATTGCACGTGCAAACCAAAGGTCGAGATCAAGGTTTCCATCATTAATAACTTCAGAAAGATCTCTTGTTCCGATTAGGCTCATCGTTGGAAGATTAGCAAATATTGGTAAAAACTTTTCAAGAGATTCAGGATTCACACCATTTGGCGAAGCAATGGAAACAAATCCATGAAGTCTTGCTTTTGAGTTTCGTTTCGCTACCTTACTAACATAATAGCGACCAGTAATTGGACTTTGAACCACTCCTAAGACATAAATCTTACTCAAGATTCCGCCGAGGGAGTGACCCACGAGGAAAGCTTTCTTGCCAGTTTTTCCATAAACATAGTTAATGATCTCTTTAACTGTTAAAGATCCAGCTTCATCAATATTTCTGTCTTTGTTGGCTGCCCATGTAAAGGCCCATACATCAAACCCAGACTTGTAAAGCGCCGGAGCCAGATCCATCCAATTATGAGCATTGCCACCGATACCATGGAGTAAAATGACTGGAGTACCTTGAGGACGATCCAAATGAATAAGAGGGTATTCAGTTTTATCTTTTAGAGTTAAGCGAACAGTTTTATGTTCAGCTTTCACCCAAGCATCATCAATGATCTGGGCATTAAGAGAAAGAGAGATAAAGAAGAGTGTAATAATTATTTTTTTCATTCCCAAAGCCTATATTTCAGGAACAAAAATGCAAGGGAATCTTACTTGAGACGACTAGATGCAAAATACAATCTAATTACTGTCTATCCAAGAGTAAGATTCATCAAATGAGTCAAAATAGTCATCGCTCATAACGTACTCATAAAGCTCTTGATCAGTTACCTGGCGAGGACTTTTATCAACGCTTTGCATATTTATTGTCAAAAAGAAGATCCCCAATGAAAAAGCGATTGCAAGTGGCCTAATAAAACCAATCTTTGGCTTGGATTCAATTCTAGAAGCAAGATTTAACCATTCACTTCTTGGCAAAGCTGGCACACTTTGATCTTTGTCTAAAAGATCTTTAATTTTATTATCATCCATTTCTAGCCTCATCTTCTTTAATATAATTTGAAAATATTTCTTTAGCATGATGCAGGCGAGATTTTACCGTACCTAGTTTAGAATCAGTTAAATCCGCTATCTCTTCAGTCGTGTAACCGAACTTATAAAATAAATTAAAAGCCTCTCGCTGTTTGGGATTCATTTCTAAGACTGCCTTAGTAATCAAATCTTCAAGCTCAATATTAATCTCATGAGCGACAGGCTCATTTAGGCTATCTAAACTTTTGGCTTTCTTCGATTTATTAAAAAAGTCAAAGGTAACATTCATTGCAATTCTATAAATCCAAGTTCTAAACGTTGATCTATCTTGAAAGCCTTTGAAGTTATTCCATGCTCTTAAGTATGTCTCTTGAACAAGATCATCAATATTTTGATCTCTAACCATCCAATAGATCGAAGCTCTAACGAAATCTCGACTATCAAGATAATATAATTCAAAATCCTCGAGAGACTTCTCTTCTGGTCTCTCGAGAGGATTGAATAGACTTTTCAGTTTAGAGATCACTCTTCTTCACCGCGACCTTGATGTCTTTTATCTTTCTTCATAGACATAAACTTTTCTCTTTGCTCTTTAGTAAGAAGGTTTTTCATGAAAAGCATTTTTGAAAACCTGACCTCTTTCACTGTAGCTTGCTCGCTTTGAAGCCTAGAGTGAAGGGATTTTATTTCTTCATCAGAAGCTCCTGAAATAAACGCCGCTTTAACTTCTTCTCGTAATTGCTTTAAGATTTTAAATGATTCTTTATGTTTACCCTTATTCTCTTTTCTGTACTCTTTTAAAGATGTGATTTGCTGTTCTGTTAAATTTAAAGCCTTAAGAGCTTTCATCTTTCCTCTTCTTCCTTCTTTGTCAGCGGCAAAGGAAGAGATACTTAATGATGCTATAAATAATGAAATTATGATTTTCTTGATGTTCGACATAGTTAATCCTTTTTTAAATGAGTGACTCTGCAGAGTTAATAGTTAGACTCTGATAGAGCTTAAAAAGTTCATTTTTATTAGGATATATTACAAACCATTGAAATTATAGGGCCCAAAAGGCTCCAATATTGAACTGATCATGACTATCAATGCCTCTAATGAAGTCTGCATTAGAATTAGAATCTTTAGAAATAGTCACTCTTGTGTATTTTAAAAGAAGGTTTCCTCCCCATGGAAGAAAGCCTTTTCTAAAATGAGAGACAAAATAATCCACATGACCTAGACCTCCACTTCCATCTGGTCCATAGACATATTGATTATTTTTTTTATCTCCTAAGCCAGCAGCAAAGCCTACGCCAACAAATGGAATTAAGTTAGTAGAAAACTCATAGTAAAGATATTGTCCCTTATTTCTCTTCAGATCTTGATGAAACTCTAGCTTTGTCGCAAACATCCATTTAAATTTAAACTCGTAAGAGAGGAACGAATCAATGGTTGCTCCCCTTTTGTTTTTGAAATCTACTGTCTCATCTTTAAAAAAAATAAAAGGTCCACCAGGCTCATTATCATCGAAGTAACTAAGCCCAAGAGACAAAGTCTGACCTGGTAGAAACTCTTTAAAGAAAGTTAAGCCAGGTCCTGCTAAGGTAATAGCGTTAAAGAAAGTAAATCTTGGTCCAGCCCCAAGCATTGGTGAATCCCAAATCAAGGCTCCTCTATAGAGACTCTTTTGTGAGTAAAATAAACCAAGGTCGACTTGAACTTTCTTACTTGAATTCTGAGCGTGGCCATTAAAAGAAATGAAGCTAATTACTATAAAAAGTACAATATTTTTCATATATGGCCCTAGAAATAAATCAATATACTAGGCTATATAAATTCAAAAAAAAACTAATTACGAGGTTTTGTCTTAACCTGCTTCGCATTATTTGATTTGATATAATTTCTTATATCTGGAGTCGTTGAACTATGGTTTTGACACTCATCACATCCAGAAATGCTATCAACTTCAGTTCTTCTTAAGATATTTGCCGAGCAAATCCCCGAAGTCGCTTGGTCTGCCCAACGATTATAACCGCTAGGAGTCGAGTGAATTCCATCTGTGAGAGGCAATCTTCCTCCAGATGACTCATCATAAAATACAACGTTACATTTGCCTTGATCTCGAAATTCTCTTAGAGATGCCAAAATACGATCTTTAGCAGCTCTATGTTCTGGCTTAACATTGGGCTGTGGTGCAACTACAATACAATTTTCTGGACTAACACCTAGTTGCTCTATCATCCTTTCAAGATTTTGAGTGAATGTATCAGGACCGTTACCACCTAGAGAGTTATCGCCAAACTCCATAACAAGTCTTCTATCAGGGTTTTGTCCTTGCTCAACAATAAGTCTTTGAAGCGGAGTCTGTCCCTCTTGAGCTCTAGAGACTTCATCCCTTTGCTCTAGTGCGCGATAAAGAAATCTTCTTGTACCACTACTAGATGACAACCAATGCCTTGGATCTAAACCATTACCATTCAACTTTAAAACATCATTCTCTCCACTGGCAGCAGACTGGCAGCCGTTGGCAGAGGGGTTTTGTAAAAACCTTAAAATTCGCGCTCCAAGGTTTGTCCCAGTAGAATGAGAGTCTCCAAAATAGAGAACCTCACTTGCTTGAGAAGAGCCAATAATTAAAATAAAAGGTAAAATTGATAAGAACTTCAAAATTCTCATCCTAGTTAAAACTTTCAGGTTTAGGCTGTTGATCTAGCCATTCAAAGAAGTCGTGAAAGAATCCCTTATAGTAATCTGAGTCTCTATCAAACTGTGACCAATTGCTATTCGAGACATTGAACAAATCAACAGTATTATATGTTCGATGAGAATCAGGCCCAAAGCGACTAGCTTCTGTTGTAAAAAACATAAGTTCATCATTACTCTTTTTAAACTGTTTGAGCTTTGCGATCCAAGTGTCATGGGTTACTAACCCTGTAACATTGTCGATGACAAACCATTTTCCGTTATCTCCACGAACCATGTAGGCAACATGATGTCCCCAGTTACCGCTCATAGGTCCAACAACCCAGATTTTTTTCATGGCCTGAGGATTTATATCACGTCTTAATGCATGAAAATGTGAAACTATTGCGCGACCAAAGCAGTACCCAAGACTTACACCTGGTCTCTGGTATGGACCATCATTACGAA
>CAXBMT010000077.1:0-10491 GCA_963976925.1 uncultured Bdellovibrionales bacterium | reverse complement strand
TCAGCCTTAAGAGGGAATCGTGAACTGATCTCTAGGTCAGCTCCTAGTAACTCTTTAGAGCGACTCTTAAGGTTTTGCTCAACAAGACCTTTAAAGGTTTCAATACCAGTTAAGCCTAGTAAGCCGAAGAGGACACTTACTATAAAAAAGAATGAGAACTTCGGATGGTTTCGAATTTCTTTAAGAGCTAGTTTAATAATCAATTAGAAGCTCCATTGACTAAAACACCATTCTCCATTTTCAAAATACGTGAGCATCTTTGAGCTAAACGATCAGAGTGAGTCACGACCAGCATTGAAGTATTATGATCATCGACGAGCTTAAACATCAGGTTCATAATTTCATCCCCTGTGTTCTCATCAAGACTTCCGCTTGGTTCGTCGGCCAAAATTAACATTGGGGAAATCGCAATAGAGCGAGCGATAGCAACTCTTTGCTGCTCTCCCCCGGAAAGCTGACCAGGGAAGTGATTTTCTCTATTTGTTAGTCCAACTTCTTTTAGGATATTAAAAGCAACTTCTTTTGCGTCCTTACGACCATCAAGCTCTAAAGGAAGTGCGACATTCTCCCAAGCTTTTAAGTGAGCTAGAAGATGAAACTGCTGAAAAATCATTCCTATTTTGGTTGCTCTTAGTTTTGTTAATCCGTCTTCGCTCAAAGAACTAAAAGGAGTATTATCAAAGACAAGTGAGCCTTGATCAGCTCTTTCGAGCCCACAAAGTAGACTAAGCAGAGTCGATTTGCCTGAACCTGATCTACCAACAATAGCGACACTTTCAGCCTTATCGACGGAAAAGCTAATATCTTTTAAAACTTCTAGTCGTCCCTTAGGTGTATCAAAACCTTTGGCCACTCCATTAACTTCGAATAGCATTATTAGTCCTTATTCTTTTTTTTATTTTCTTCAATCAAAATCGGCTTTAATACTTTCATCACATTCTTTGCTAAGACCTTATGTCCTTCGACATTTGGATGAATTCCGTCAGCCTGATTATACTTTTTCTCTCCAGCAACACCATCAAGAAGAAAAGGTATAAAATCGAGGTCATACTTAACTTTTAATTTCTTATACATTGAAGCAAACTTCTCACGGTATTCTTCGCCATAGTTCGGTGGAATTAACATTCCGGTTAAAACAATTCTGATGTTATTCTTTTTTGCCATGGCGATCGTACTCGCCAGATTATCTGATGAAGAATCAATATCAATTCCTCTAAGACCATCATTGGCACCGAGTGCTAAAACAAGAATATCTGGTTTGCTTTTTATAAACCATTTCAAACGAGACGGGGCATTCGCACTGGTTGAACCACTGACACTTCCATTAGTAACTTTGACTTTAAATCCAAGTGATTCGTTAGCGAGTTCTTCCTTAATCAGACTTGGATAGGCATTTTCAATCGATACACCATAACCTTCACTTAGAGAGTCTCCCATAAAAAGTAAGTGAAGCTCTGAGTGAGCATGAAATGAGATAGTCATGCCTATCAATAATAAAAATAATTTCATGGTCGACCTTTAGTATTTCGAATTCTTCTATATACAGTTTTTAAACTAGTAAGTTGCTGCTTAGTAGGATTTTTAAGATTAGTCCCATACTTTACATCAATATAATGATCTAAAAAAGTCATATAGGATTCATCAAGGTTATGTCTTATTAACTCAGTTTTAAGCTGTAATGGTGGCATAGTTTGATCAACTCTTAAGTCAATTTTGTGTAGTTTTTTTAGATATTTTCTATAAAGAGAATTGACCTTTTGCCAGGGTGATCTTGTAAATCGTTGATTAGCCAACCAAAAAAGACTTAAGCTAACACCTGCAATGAAAAGAGTAAGCCATCTTAGTCTAGATCTCTTCCATTCCTCTAAACCGAGAAAGTTCCAAATCTCTTGCTGTCGCTCGGCATCAAAATTAATAAAGGCTAAGTTTAAGTTATAATAAGTCGTATCAATAATCTTAATAAAACTATTAAGAAACGGAATCTTATAGTTACTCATCCAGTTATTATTACTTAGATTTTGCTCAAGCCATTTTTGATTAAAGTCAGTAGCTCCATTATCGATCAAGCTTGGTACAAGTGAATAAGTAGGATCACTTCGTTGCCATCCCTTGGATTCATCATAATAATTGACCCAGGCATGAGCGTCTCGACCTCGAATAATCCAATAGTCTCCAATATCGTTATATTCGCCTCCATGAAAACCAACATTAATAACAGAGGGAAAACCAAAGGCTCTTAAAATAAGAGCTTGTGCCGAAGCAAAGTGCTCACAGACGCCTACCTTACGGTTAATTAAAAATTCCTGTAATTGATCTAGAGGAGTTCCGCTATAAGCACCGGGATTAAGACTATAACCAAACTCGGCACTAAACATTTTGCTTGTATTAGAAATTATTTGAGCAGCACTAAGACCTTCAAACTGTGGATAACGCTCTTTTATAAAATCCTTAATATCACTTGGTATTTGTCTGGCCTCATCGAGAGATTTGGCATTATCAAAAAAACCTTGCATTGCTACGGATGAGCTAGTCCATCGAGTTTTTTTCTTCGTCAAAGGGATAATACGTGCATCCCCTAAACCGCGCCAGGCGACATGACCAAGAGAGAGAAGCTTAAAGTTCGTTGATGGTGAAAGAAGAAACAAGGCCCCTTTACCTGAGTCCTCCATATCAGCTTCAAAACGATAAAACCCTGGATTGTCTTTAGGAAGATAACTAGAAAAGACAAGATTATTTTTTCGACTCCAATTAAAACCATCTGAAACTGCTAGAGTCGATCCATGCCAATACATATCTGGCATTGCAGGAGCTGTAGCATCAAACCGTGCTCTAAAAATTATATTATCTGTTTGGATTAAGTTTGTAATAGAGCCAGGTCTTAACTCCTCAGAGTAGTCAGTCCATGGATGGTTTTGAGTAATATTCGAGTTTCTAAAAAGTGTAAAAGTAGATCTTGGAAAAGCAAAAAACAAAACTGTAGCAAGCCCAATAGAAGTAACCATTAAGCGAAGAAGCACTAACCTTTTACCTCTATTTAAATAAGTCATTGAAGCAGTTTGATCTTTTTGTAGCTGCATAAATACAGCACACATAAAGCTTGAAGACATGATCATATAAAACAGAAGTAATAATGACTCTAAAAGAAGATATTGTGAGATCATCATCAACTGAAAAATTAAAAAATATAAAAAGTAATCGCGACTTTTGGAAACTTCCCAAAGCTTCAAAATCGACAATAAAGCAAAAAGTCCTGCCGCAGCCTCTACACTACGAATCCCACCATACTCACTCCAGACTAAGACTGTACAACTGACAAGAGAGCCAAAACGCAGAATAAAGGGAATTTTTATTTTTGTTATATAAGAGGTCATTGCTAGAACAAGTAGAGCTATAAATACCAACACTACAGTTGAAGAGTGAAGAGCAAAAAATGGAAGAAAACCAAATGCTGAAAAGCAAGCTGATATCCAAAAAATACTTGCTTTCACCTTAATAAAACCTTTGGCCTTTCATAAGAGCTCAAAGTCTCATAAGCCTCTAATTTATGGTTTTCACCATAATTATTTTTGGTGATTAATCCATTCGGAAATATAAGTGAAAAACTCTCCTTACTACCAAGATGTGCGACTAGGTAATAAGCAATAGATAAATTATCTTCAAGTGAGCCTCCTCTTAAATCAAAACACTGAGAGGTTGCTTTTTCATCTTCAAAGACTCTAATCTGTGGTCGTCCAAGTCTCAGGCTTTGTTTTTTATCAATTCTACTAAAACCTTCTCCCCATAAATGATCTCTAGTTTCAGTATACTCATCTGTACCAATTTGCTCATACCCCAAGCCAACACCCTCTTCTTTAAGTTGAGAGTGAGTCACAAGAGCGAGGCTTCCCTCTTTACTCTTAGGAGTTACTTTTAATGTTATGTCGCATGAATGATATCTCCATGAATAGAAAAGCCCCAAAGGAAACCTAGAGGATAAGGTTACTCGAGATAATTGATAGACTCCCCGCTCAAGATTTAAATCGTTTCCATCAAAGAAAACAACTTTCTCTTCAAGAGGTTTTAGTTCATCTATTAAAGCGACGCTCACCCCATTGGCTTCTACAAAAATATCATACTGCGATTTTTTACTATGGTTATAAATTACAAGACGTATAGGTGAATATTGATCGTGAGTCACCAAAACTTTAACATCACTTCCTTTTAAATCTATTTTCTTTATCGATTCATTGGTAATAACAGCTGAAAAAGAGACAAAGGAGAAAAACAGAAATGTGCAATAAAAGGCTAAATTATGACCGTAGGAAATAGCGATCATAAATAAAACCAAAGCAATAAAAGAAAAATAAAACCCAATGCTTGTAGGTATTATATAAACTCTTTGGCTAGCATTTTGCGCCGTAATTCGTTTAATAGTTCTAGCTGGAAGAAATATCGCAAGCCTATTAAGGAATAGATAACTCGCTGATAAGTTTTTTGACTTCGAGTTGTCCAATTTTCATCCCTCTTGCTCCACCGACTCTATGACCAAAAACGAAAGGTGCTAGGTACTGAATATCATCAGGTGTTACATTTGTTCGGTTCGATATTACTGCTAAAATTTTTCCCAAGCTAATTAAGTCTTGTCCTGACCTTGGAGAGATATGAGCACCTAGATTCCTAAGAGCTGTCATTATATCCATGACATACTCAAGTAGCTGATCACTAACGATGCACTTTTTAGCACGAACTACCAATTCATCACACTCGTCTTGAGACAAACATTGATCAATTTTATCAATATAGTCACGAGGGTCATCCATGATCAAAATTTTCTTTTCTAATTCACGACTTGGAACTTCAAGCGTAATACCAAGACTAAAGCGATCAAGCTGAGACTCCGGTAACGGATTGGTTCCAACTTGTTCATATGGGTTTTGTGTGGCTAAGACGCAGAAGTTTTCACTTAGAGGAAAATTTTCACCATCCAAAGAAACACATTTTTCTTCCATCGCCTGCAAAAGTGCAGACTGCGTTTTAGCCGAAGCACGATTAAGCTCATCGGCTAAAATCATTTCATTAAATATTGGCCCGGGGTGAAAAACGAAAGCATTCTCTTCCTTTATCCATACAGGCCCCCCCAAAAGGTCCGCTGGTAAAAGATCATTCGTAAATTGGATTCTGTTAACTGGACGACCAAGAAGCTTGGCGGTTAAAGATGCTAAAACTGTTTTACCCATTCCTGGTTGGTCTTCAATAAGGATGTGCCCTTTAGATAGAACTCCTAATAGAACTAGTAGAACTTCTGTCTCTCTGCCAATGAGGTACTTACCAGCAACAGTCAAATAATTGTTAATTTTCTCATCATAATTCATGACCAAATTATACTCACACTCTTCAAACTATGTGATACATTTTATTAGTTTTATAAGGAGAAATTATGACTAACAGCATTTATGACTTTAAAGCTCAGACAATTAATGGCGAAGAAGTTTCACTCTCAAACTGGAAAGGTAAAGTACTGCTAATCGTCAATGTCGCAAGTAAGTGTGGCTTCACCAACCAATACGAAGGTCTTCAAGAACTCTTCACAAAATATGAAGGTAGAGACTTTAGTGTCTTAGGCTTTCCATGTAATCAATTTGGAGCTCAAGAGCCCGGCTCAGCTGAAGAAATTAAAACTTTTTGCGAAACGGAATTTAAGGTCAGCTTTCCAATGTTTTCAAAGGTCGATGTCAACGGCGCTAACGCTCACCCACTCTATAGTTTCCTTAAAGAGCAAAAGCCTGGAGCCTTTGGAACTGAGGGAATTAAGTGGAACTTCACAAAATTTCTAGTTGATAAAAATGGAGTTCCTGTAGAGAGATATGCTCCACAGGACAAACCAGCAAACATAGCTTCAGATATTGAAAAGTACTTATAGATCTTTGAGATAATTATCAAATGCTTTCATATTGATAAACGATCTAAACTTTTTTGAACCACTGAATCTTTCATAATCGAAATTAGCAGTTCCACCAAATAATAGGGCATCATCATTATTGATGCCCTTCATTAGTCTTGAAATATAATCATTTAAAAAGTCACCATTAGCGTCTGACACGCCTTTAGTTGCTCCAAGAATAATTCTATTCGCCTCAACTGATTGATAAGTATCAAGCAGAGACTGCAAAGGCATATTAGGGCCAAGATAGAAAAAATTTAAATTATAGTGTGAGCATAAAAGTGCAGCCTGAAGAATACCAAACTCATGATAGTCATCTTCCGGGCATGCAATAATGAAGTTATATGGCTTAGTCGATTTTTGAGCATAGTGCTTATAGAGAGAATGTCCGATATGGAACTTTAAAATTGCACTCAACGCGTGCTCTTGAGAAATAGAAAACTCTTGTCTTACAACTTTGTTCCCGACTTCGGTTAAAAGCGGAGTGATAATTTCAAGCGCGAACTCTCTTGGAGTTAGAAGAAGTTTTAACTTTCCGATCTCATGAGAAATAATATCAAGTTTGTATGTCGCGAGTGCCATTAGTAGGCTTGATAAAGACATATCGATGTCTACAAGAGGCTTTTTAAGATTTTTTAATTCATTACTCTCAACCTCAGCAGTTTGTTTGCCCAGTTTCTTTAAGAGTTTTTTGAGTTCTTGTGTGTCTATGTTAGCAATCTGTCCAATGCTATGACCTAGAGTACAGAGCTCAGATAATAAACTAAGCCTTTCAATCTCTTTTTGAGAATACTCTCTTCTTCCTTTATCATTTCTAGCCGGAGTAACAGCTTGATATCGTTTCTCCCACGCTCTGATAGTGTGGACACCAACACCTGAAATCTTAGAAGCTAACTGTATATTATATCTTTCGCTCATATATTTTCTCCGTTGAATTTAATCTACGCCTAGACAGGATTCATGTCCATATGGTGTCTAGGCATTGTCAAAGACAAAACTTAGACAGATAATATAGTATGTATGCAATAAGGAGTTAAATTATGAAGATTGTGATGACTGGTGCGACTGGATTTGTTGGTTCTCCCCTTGTTAGAAAATTACATTCTGAGGGTCATGAGATCTCTATCCTTACTAGAAATAAGCAAAAAGCTGCAAGTAAGTTCTCTGATCTAAAAGAAAGGTTAAGCTTTATTGAATGGGACGCGCCCTACTCAGATTTACCTGACGGTGTATTCAAAGATGCTAATGCTCTGATTAATCTTATGGGGGAAAACATCGGAGGCAAGCGTTGGAGTGATACTCAAAAGAAAAAGCTTCGTGACTCAAGAGTTGTTTCAGGTGAAAAGCTAGCTAAAGCGGTTAAGAGAGATCTCCCAGAGGGTCTAGATGTTCTTGTATCAACCTCAGCGATTGGTTATTACCCAGTTAACTTAGACTCTAAACTTGATGAGAATCATCCTAGTGCCAATACTTTCTTATCTCGCCTGTGCCAAGACTGGGAGCAAACGGCCCATACGATTGAGGCAAAAAGAACAGTAATCCTTAGAGTTGGTGTTGTTCTTGGTAAAGGCGGCGGAGCTCTTGCTAAGCTACTACCAATCTTTAAATTAGGCCTAGGTGGTCCTGTTCTTCCTGGTACACAAGTCATGTCATGGATTCATCAACATGACTTAGTTAACCTATATGCTGAATCAGTAGCAAATAATGACTATCAGGGAACCCTAAATGCAGTTGCTCCAAACTTAGTTACTAACGCTGAGTTTTCGAAGGCTCTTGGTACAGCCTTATCTCGTCCAGCGATCTTTCCTGTTCCAGGATTTGGCCTCAAACTGGCCATGGGTGAAATGTCGACAATTGTCTTGGATTCACAGAAAATTGTGTCTACAAAACTGGGCAATCTAGGCTTCAAATTCACCTACCCAGAGATTCTAAAAGGTCTTCAAAACCTCTGAAATTACAAGTAATTAACTGAATAAATCAGTCCCAGCAGTTCATCATGTTAAGATGAACTGCTGTTGCGTTCTGTACGTTTGTTAACCTCGCAATCGCTTCTTCAATGCCATTTCGGCCATTTGGAAATCTCATGCAATTTAGATCTCAGACGGGCAAGTGCCTATTCTTGATATCGTTATTCATGCTGGCTTCGTGTGCCGGGCCAATGGATCCTTTTGGCGCCAAACCGATATTGAAGTCCACAGCTCAAGCCTTGGAGCTTGGATCAAATGGTGATGATGTTCTGGCCATTAACCCGAGTAATATTCAAGGTCGCTCTCCTGCTTCTGCAAGCTCAGCAACAATTGAATTCTATCCTCCTAGAAAGCTATGGCATCGTGCCTTCGATCTTACTGTCACGATCAAGGACACAGCTGGAATCGATGAAAATACAAAAGTTAACTTTTTTTATGACGGCGAAGATGTCACCGATCGAGTCATGAATTACGCTAAAGTTAATTATTCGAATGATCTTCAAAGCGTAAAATATAATCTGCCAGCTTTTAGACTACTACCAGATCAAGACAAAGCTCTTGTGGTGACTTATATAAAATTAGATCCTCTTGGCAATGATCAACTTATAGGAAAAGTATTTGAAGAGCCTTATTGTCCACTCAAAGATCTGCAAACTATAACTTCTACAATAACCAATAAAGGCTTTAATACTTCAGAGCTTTTAATTGAAAAAATTAAAACTCTATCGGCCTTCAACCAAATGAACCCCGCCCTCATTGCAGGTTTGATTGCACAAGAATCAAGTTTTAACTCACAGGCTGTGAGTACGGCCAAAGCTTTAGGACTAACTCAAATCACAGCACCTGCAGAGACACATATTCTAGAAGATCTTGGCGAGCGCGCCTCTAACTGGCCTCGCTATCCCGGTCTTTCTGATATGAATCCACTGAGAATTAAAGCGCTAGTCGCTTTAGGGAAAATTAATGAAAAGAATGAATGGCGTCTTTCACATGATCGCTCAATTCAAGGTGGCATATCCTATTTAAAATATATCGAACAGTACTGGAGCTCTTTTGAACCACTAACTCAAAGAAAGCTAGCTTCATTAGATTTTAGTTCTAAAGAAAATGAAATGGTTAATCTTATTCTGGCCAGCTATAACTCTGGTCCGTATCGAGTAAGACGAAATCTCGATAAGCTTGGAACCAATTGGCTTGAAGCTCAAAATCTTGGTGAAGCTAGAAAGTATGTCCATAATGTCAAAAGCTACTGCTATGACTTTGCAAGGGGGTATTAGATGCCTACAAAACCACAGCTCTTTAACTTTACTTCCATAGCACTATTTCTCATTGCTCTGTCTTTTCCATTTCAGATAGCGGGAATGTACGGACATAGCTTAACGGAGTCATCGCATCTTTTTGCTATATGGAATAAGCTATCGATTAATAACATCGCGACAATTCTTGTGCTGGTTATAAGCGCATGGAAAGTATGGAATGTAGAAAAAGACATTACGATGTGGCTAGTGGCTTCTTGTATTATAGTCACGATTAATAATTATATTGTTTCTTCATATTCAACTGATTGGAGTCATTTCCATACTATGCTTTCATCATTTTGTTTTATTTTGGCATTAAGTACAGTGATGTTTTCTAAAACCTATGAGCATGCCTTTGCGCCGGAACTTCAATGGTGGAGACCAGCCAGACGTCATCGAATTGAAGCTCCAATTGTTATTGAGTTTTTAGATCGTCATCGTTTTCAAGCTCAGATGTTTGATATATCGACGACTGGATTATTTATTACTGATGTGAATCAACCGATTGTGGCTTCAATGGCACCAGTTAATGAAGAAATGGCAATAAGGATTCCGTTTAAAAATCAATTACACGCTTTTACTGTGAAGCTAGTGAGAAAAACACATGAAAATGGAAAATATCCAGGTGGTTGGGGTTTAAGTTTTACTCACTTAAATCCATGGCAAAGAATTAAGCTAGCGTGGATGATTCATAATCCACAAACTGCTTTTACCTTTTAAACTGACTGGAAGCTATTTTTTCAAATAAGCGGGGAAAGTGTTGCGCTATAAAGACGCCAACTCGTTCCGCTCCGCTTGGCATTAAGACAGATTTATTAGATTCAATCGCTTTAAAAACTCGAGATGCGTAATGCTCTGGTGTGATTGTTGAAAGTCCCGACACATCCATATGTTTAGTATATTTAGGCGCTATCTCGTCAAACATTCTAGTCTTCACACCTGGAGTTATAAGTGTCAGTACATTTATATTTGTTCCTTTTAAGTCTTGTCTTAAAGACGAACTAAAAGCAACGACACCGGTCTTAGCCGCCGTATAAGTTGTAGTGCATGGAAGATGCATGATACCTGAAACGGAAGAATTATTAACAATCATAGCCTTTGGTCTTTTAACCAAGAATGGCAGCATAAGTTTTGTGAGGTGGATTAATCCAACAAGGTTAACTTGAAACATTGAGTAGATATCAGCGACCGCTTGATCCTCAAGGATGCCACCGGTCAACTGACCAGCATTATTGATTAAGATGTCGACATCTTTAAGCTCAGGGTTTTTCATGAAGCTTTCAATACTTTCAGCACTACCCATATC
>CAXBMT010000076.1:0-10500 GCA_963976925.1 uncultured Bdellovibrionales bacterium | reverse complement strand
GCTATGGCCGAACATAAAAGTATTGGGAGCATCAAGCAGGCGATAACTTAGGCCTGTTATATTGAGCTCCTGACAAAAGGGGATAAATGACTCTTTTACATCGCCTCGACCATGCAAGATAATCATTTTTTTATCTGAGATAAAAGGTCCTGATGGAGCAGGTATATCGATAAACTTTAGCATTATGGAGTATTAATGAACGAAGTTGTTACAGCAGCTTTATTGCCATTAAATAACTCATCTAAATATCCAGGTCTATGATTTGAATAATCATTGCCTAAAACAATAATTGAATTCATCATCGACATTTTTACTGACTTTCCACCGATGATATTAACCTCATCGTCATGATCTCTATCAAGTCGACAATGTCCTAATTCATGAAACAGAAGAGACTCTTTATCTGAATCACTAGCGCTATCCCACCACTGACGACGGATAATAATTTCTCTTAGATCATTAGAATAGATATAGCATACGCCTTGAAACGTATTAACTTCCGGATCTCCAAAGTTGACCAGAACATCCCCAACCGAAAAGTTAGAATTTCCTGTAACACTTTTAGCATATGCTTCAAATTGTGCAATGTATGGCGTGAATGAAGAGTCAGTTGAAGAAAACAAACGACTTGTCCCACTTTTTTTCTCAACATGTTTTCCAATAATAGGCATCCCACATGAGCTTGTGATGATGGCAAGGAGGATTAAGCTTATAAGTGGTAGTAGTTTGTTTTTCATACCTTTAACAAAGCAAATGGAAGGCCAATATTTAGCCGTAATTTCAGACACTTAAGCTGTAGATTTCATTACACCTGCCCAAACTTTAGACACAAGGGTAGTTTTTTCATGGTAATCTTGATCTATGCGCACATTAATTATTGGTGACGTTCATGGTTGTTTAAGAGAGTTAGAGCTTTTACTTGAGAAAGTTGGATTTAGTCTCGGACAAGACCGACTGATCTTCGTCGGAGATCTTATCAATAAAGGTCCAAACTCTTTGGGCGTCTTACAGAAAGTTTATGATCTCAAGGCAGAAGTAGTAAGGGGAAACCACGAACATGCTCTTATTCAATCAAAAACAACTCCCTATCCTAGAGAGCTAGTCTCTTGGATCAAGACTTGGCCTTACTTTATTGATGAAAAGGATTTTATGGTCATCCATGGCGGTATTATTCCAGGCCATCATCCAAGTGAGAGTGACCCATCCGTTTTTACTAGACTTCGTACATGGAATCCTAAAACCATGTCACCAGGTAAGTATGATGATCCACCATGGTTTGATTTTTATCACGATAAAAAGCTTATCGTTTTTGGTCATTGGGCCGCAAAAGGATTAATTAAGCGCGATAATGTTATAGGTATTGATTCGGGTTGTGTTTACGGCAGGCAGTTAACGTGTTTGATTTTACCAGGAAAACAAGTTGTTCAAGTCGATGCACTAAAATGTTATGAGGACATCGTCATTCGTAAATAGGTAATAAAAATCTCTTATCCAAATCAGGCCCATCACATTTTGCATAAATCTGTAGTTCCCAAAAAGTTGCAGGTCTTGCACTTAGATGGCTAGATATTTTCACTTCTTGCGGCAAAGATATTTCGATCGTTTGAGACGAGCTATTAACGTCAACTTGTTCATCTTCCCATTCCCATTTTACATTACATTGAACCTTACTATTTTTGCTTTTGTAATGATAACTTTCTTCAACGGCACTAAGGTTGAGTTGGATCTGCTTTATTAGATGATTATTAATACCATGAAGATGAACCTTAAAGTTCGAGTTAAGCCTGATGGGAAAATTCTCTAAACTAATGCTTACTTTCTTATGAGCAAGACTACGTTTAATGGTGACATAAAAAATTAGTGCAATTAGTAAGGTGAAGAGGCTGATACCAATAGGAAAAATAAGTACGAATCCTTTAAAGCCTTCTTGGTAAGCAATCGTCCATGCAACTGCATGAAAACCGGCCATGATCAAAATACCAATCAGATGATTCCACCAAGGAGTTTTCGCTCTGGAGAAGTTTTTGCCATTTTTCCAATCATAATCCCATTTCCATGGAAGATGAGGGGATCTCTTTTGCATTTTTTTTCTGATTTTAGAATTTTGAACGTCTTTTATAGATTTAATAAAAAGAGTGAATCCTGCTAGGAAAAAAACAAGGCCAATACAAGCAAGTGTCCACCTGGGGACAGAGCTTTTTGGAATCTTTATCATCCACCAAGATAATTCATTAAATTGATCGGAGTAGTTTAGTGGATCAAACCCTGTTAGATGAATAACCCATAGACCCGCGACCATAAAGGGCAAAGAGAAAATTACCGCAGCTTTACCACTGACATTACCAGAAGAAATCGGACTGATTGCTGATTTAAAGCCCACTTACAATTAAAGCTTAATCGTAATAACTGAACCTTCAACTGTGACGTTAGTAACATCAAGCTTGGCTAGAAGATTAATAATAATTTTTTTAACATTGATGAAGCCAATTTTCGCTTCTCTGATATCAACAACAGCGATATCTTTTTTCTGATTAAGAACAGCTGTTCCTTTCATTTTTAAAGTTAGTTTAAAGATAAAGCGTGCTTTCATTGAGAGATCAAATTCTTGCTCAATGATGCTCATTTTAATTTCAGAAATCTTTTTAGGCATAAAGATGCTAGCTTTATTTGCTTCTAGCTCCTGCTTTGTGACAGATGCTTTCCAAAGAGGACCCAGTGATTCTGAAGATTTTTGGGATAGTTTGATTTCAGGAATATAAATCACTCCATTATCAAAACATGGAATTAAAAATGATATGAGTTGATCGTCGCCGCGTGTATTGGTAAAGCAATTGACCTTAAGAGCTTTTAGTCCGTGAACTTCTTCACCAAGCGAAATTGCTCCATTAACAAAGTTAAGATCGAGTGACTTATTTGCTTGTCCTTTGATATCAATTCTTTCAGCTGAAAGGGCAGAGACAGCATCAAGAACACTTTGGTCAATACCGTCTAGTCTGAAGTTTGTATCTGACTTTTCAAAAAGTAGATTACCTTCTCCTTTAGTAATATCGATGTTGTATCCATTAAGGTTAAGCTCACCGAAATCAAAAACAAGTTGAAAAACATCGGCCGACGCCTGACCGTTAGATTCTAAAAAATCCACATGGAGATTTTGAACATCAAAAGATTTGATCCCTGAGTGTGCGACGAAAGAAAAAGACAAAAGGATTGCTGCCAACCATAGCTGCATAATCGAACTCCATTAAGATTTTATTAATTATTACGACTCACTAAGAATATGACAACTGATGCAAGGTGTTGATAGCTTTCTATCGCTTTAACTGATTAATTTCATTACAGTAGAGTTATGAATGTTTCGGTTTATCTTTATGCGCTAGCTTCGAACTTCTGCTTTGCTTTGGGCAGTCAGTTTTTTACTCATTATTCTAGAGCGATTTCTTCGGCTTGGATGAATGCCTATAAAGCTACACTTGCCTGTATTCTTTTTGCTCTGACGACTTTTTTATTCTTAGATATCACTCCTATTGGAACGACTGGAATTCTCCTTTTTGCCTTTTCGGGCTTTATTGGCTTAGGGCTTGGAGATATCTTTCTTTTAAAGGCTTTCGCTGAACTTGGTCCCGGTCGAACACTTATTCTCTTTGGCTTTCAACCATTGCTGCTTGGACTTTTTGGAAAGCTATTTTTAGGTCAAGCAATAGATACAACAAAGTTAGCGGCTATTGCCTGCTTTATTGGGATTGTCGTCTTGTTTGCTCATGAATCTTGGAGACGAGATCGAAGTTTTGGTTTTAAAGCTCTAATGATTGCGATGCTTGGGATTATTTTAGACGCAGCAGGTGTCGTTATTACCAGACATGTATTTGACTCTTATCCGGCAGTTCATGCAATTGAAGGAAATCTTTATCGCTGTCTTGGTGCTGTATTGTTCTTCATGCTGTTGTCTTTGGTAAAACCATTTAACTTCTTTGGTCATATTAAAGCGATGGATTGGAAGGCGAGGGGCTATGTATCTCTAGGGGCTGTGCTAGGAACATTTCTTTCTTTGGGATTCTTCTTAAAAGCTGTGCAAACGGGACACTTGGCAACTGTGTCTGGTGTGGCGATTACCGGTACCTTATTCTCATCAGCCTTTGAGTGTATTTGGACAAAGAAGTGGCCAACAAAAACTCTTTGGGCCGCTCTTGGTTTGTTCTTAATCGGGTCTTGGATACTGATTGGATAATTAAGGCAAAAAAAAGGGTGACCATAAGATCACCCTTCGAATTCAATCTATTTATAGAAATGAATTAGTAACGATTACCACCGCCACCAAATCCACCACGTCCGCCGCGATCACCGCCACGTCCGCCGCGATCACCGCCACGTCCGCCACCGAATCCACCGCCACCAGAACGTGGCTCTTGTGGGCGAGCTTCGTTAACAACTAATTTACGACCTTCGAACTCTTGACCATTAAGAGTATCGATAGATGCTTGTGCTTCGTCATCAGATCCCATCTCTACGAAACCAAAGCCTTTTGAACGGCCTGTATCGCGATCAGTGATGATGCGTGCAGATGCTACTGAGCCATGTGCGGCAAACAAATCTTTTAAAGCTTGCTCAGTAATAGAAAACGGAAGGTTGCCGACATAAAGTTTACTGCCCATGAAAATCCTCCAAGGGGGCGATGCCTTTTCAAAAGCCATGGGCCCGATGCCCTGGGAACTCGAAAGAAGCGTTTGTATCGGGGGCATAATGCCTGTGCCGCGTTTGGCCGTCAAGTTAATGGGTTTAATTTGCCCAAAATGGAGCGTGATAATCAAACTTTGTCTTTGATTTTACGGCCATTAAATAGCTATGCATTTTGTCAGAAAAACGAAACTCAGGGACTACGAATAAGCCCCATAGATGCGCTGCAACCATAATATCAGCTAAGGTAAACTCATCGCTTTTAAACCAAGGTGTAAGATTTGATTCAAAGTCAGAGAGGTCTTTTTGTATCGGGACCTCAAAGCTCTTTCTATTTTTAGCAAGATCTTTAAAGGGTCCGCGCTTTTTAGATTTCTTCGCTTCAAAATAAGCTCTTGAGCTGTCATTAAACTCAGGAGTCCATACCCAATATGGCATCGCCAGATTATGGACGTTAGAGCCAAGCTTAGAGAGCCAACTCTCTAACTCTTCAGAGTGCTGTTCATTAACAGGAGTAATTACTGTTTTTGTATCTATGTGGCGGATGATATCGAGAGATTCATTCATGGCCTTACCACTATCATCCTGCCAAATTGGAAGCATTTTAACGCCCGTGAGTCCAAGCGGAGTGCTCTCATCGTCATAGCCAAGGACTTGATCTCTATAATTTTCGCCTAAAAGGGCTAGTGCCATTCTGACCCTGATACAATAAGGACAATGGACATAGTGGTATAAAGTATTCATATCATTAACACTCAAAATGTTTGTTTCTGTAAGTTTCTGTAATCTCATGCATATTTTACATGGATTGTGGAGGACCTAGCAAATCCGACCTAAAGTGCGGATAAGCAAAACCCATTAAGGGGAGGAAACTTATGAAGAACGTATTTGCAGTAGTGCTTACTCTACTTATCTCACAGGCCGTAATGGCGAAAGATATCTTGATCTCAACTGTTACTAGTGACGTTGATACTTTCACTACATACCTTTGGATATCGACAAATGATGATGGGAGTGCAAAGGCACTTAAAATGACTTCAGATGATGACGTTGGACCTGCTATGTTTGGCCCAAGTAAAGTTAGAAGTGGAATTGTTTTAAAAAAAGTTGATCAGTATGACGTCGTTGTTTTAAAGAGTGATGACTTCGAAATAGACAGAGGCGGTCACTTAGAGATGGAATACCTATCTAACGGCATTACAGGTTCGACTGACACAGAAAATCTAAATATTGAATTCAATGGTACGACGTGGAAACTTTACCATCGTGGTGAAGAAGTGAATCGCTTTCACTTTAAGGGCAAGAGAATTCTGGGTAAATTAGTCGGGATTAAGCGCGTCGAAATCAGATAAATTTCACAAAGCATAAGCCTTCCGAGTAGCATTAATGAACTACTAGGAAGGTTTTATGACTCTATCGCTCATCTTTAAGGATCGCCGTTTTTGGCCATTGTTTTGGACTCAGTTTCTCGGCGCTTTAAATGATAACTTCTTTAAAAATAGCTTAGTTATTCTTATTACCTATAGAGCAATTGATTTATGGGGAATGAACTCCAGTACTCTTGTCGCTTTTGCTGGTGGTATCTTTATTTTACCCTTCTTTTTATTTTCGGCCACGGCTGGTCAGCTTGCTGATAAGTACGAAAAAGCTGACGTCATTAGAATTACAAAAATTACTGAATTGATTGTTATGGGTGTTGCAGCTGTTGGTTTTTGGCAAGATAGCTTTCAACTCTTGATGGTTGTTCTATTTTTAATGGGTACGCAATCTGCATTTTTTGGCCCTTTAAAATACGGTATCATTCCGTCCTTAGTTCATGAAGACGAACTTGTTCCGGCTAACGCTGCTGTCAGTATGGGAACATTCTTATCAATTCTCATCGGTACTATTGCCGGCGGTGTTGTTGCGAATATGGATAACTACGTGACGTTGATCGCGCTAGGAATTATTGGTTTTTCTATTTTAGGAATTTTAACTTCACTTCCAATTAAACATACTGGGCAAAGAGTTCAAGATCTAAAAGTAGACTGGACATTTTTTAGGCCAACACTTCAAGTTTTAGGCATCACTAGAAAGAAAAAAGAAGTTTTTAGATCAGTTCTTGGAATTTCCTGGTTTTGGTTTTTTGGTGCCGCTATTCTGTCTGTTCTTCCGGCTTACTGTAAAGATGTTGTTTATGGTGACGGAAAAGTCGGGACCATGTTTCTCGCCATGTTCACAATTGGTATGGGGTTAGGCTCATTTATAACAGAAAAGCTTTCAGGCAAAAGAGTTGAAGTTGGAATGGTTCCTATCGCTTGTCTTGGGATGAGTCTTTTTATGCTCGATCTTTTTTGGGTTGGACATACTTGGGAAATTCAACCCGTCACACTCTTTACCGTTGAAGAATTTTTAGCAATGCCAGCAGGTATTCGCGCTCTTTTTGATCTGTTTATGATCTCTGTTTGCGGCGGTTGTTATATTGTTCCTCAGTATACTTATGTTCAAGAGGGAAGTGATAGAGAAGAACTTTCTCGAACTATTGCTGGAAATAATATCTGGAACTCTCTTTTTATGGTGGTGGCAGCTGTCAGTGTGATGCTCATGGGACCGTTAGGTATTCCCATGATTCTTTTATGCTTAGCTTTGGTTAATTTAGTTGTTTCTTTTCTTTCATATATTTCTTACTCAGAATTCACACTTCGTTTTTGGCAAATGATTTTAATGAATATCTTTTACAAAGTTGAAGTCGAAGGTGCTGAGAATATCCCGTTAAAGGGAGCATTTATTATTGCCAGTAATCATGTTTCTTTTTTAGACTGGGCCTTTATTGCAGCAGCAAGTCCTAGACCAGTTCGCTGGGTCATTGATCATAACTATTATTATAAGCCAGGTCTGCCGTTTTGGTTTAAGCAAGCTAAGCTTATTCCTATTGCGACCAGAAAAGAAAACGAAGAGTTGTTAAGAAATGCATTTAGTGGTGTGGCTAATTCCGTTAAGGGAGGACATATCATTGGATTATTTCCTGAAGGCTTTATTACCAGAAATGGTCAGTTAAAACGCTTCCAACCTGGGGTCAGCAAAATCGCAAAAGAACATAGTATTCCTGTTGTGCCGGTGAGTTTGTCGGGACTGTGGGGAAGCATTTTTTCTTACGAAGGCGGTAAGGTGATTTTTAAAATGCCAAAGTCTCTTCGTCGTAAAGTTAAGATCGTTATCGGAGAACCGCTATCTTCAAATAATTTTGAGATCAAAAAATTAGAGCAGTGGATAACCTCAAATGTTGAAGATTATCACCATCAATTCATTAAAAGTGCAGAGGCGTAAAGTATGCAAGTAGAACAAGGCGAGAAAGGTTGGAGTGTCAGGCTTGATATTGATGAGCCATTATTTGCTTCATTAGAAAAGATTGCAAAAGAACATCATTGGAAAAGTGGTTTCATTTGGGGGCTTGGCGCTCTAAAAAACTGTGAGCTTGGCTTCTACCACCTTCATGAGAAGACTTATGATCGAAAGATGTTTAAAGACGAAGCAGAGCTTCTTTCTTTAACAGGCAATCTTGCCATGCTTGATGGAAAACCATTTTTTCATCTCCATGCAGTCCTTGGTGCAAGTGATTTTAATTGCTTTGGCGGTCATCTTTTTATGGCCGATGTGGCCGTTACTTGTGAGCTCTTTTTTAGTGAACAAAACATTCCTGCCAATAGAGTCGAAAATCCTATTATTGGTTTAAAACATCTCGATTTTTGTGGCATTAAATGAATAAGGCGATCATTGTTGATATCGATGGAACTCTAGCTGATGTTGAACATCGAGTTCATCATGTAAGAAAAGAGCAAAAAGACTGGAAGTCTTTCAACGATTCTATGGATCAAGACAGATTAAATCATTGGTGTGCAAAATTAATTGAAGCCATGAAGATACAGGACTTTGATATTCTTTTTGTTACTGGTCGAGATGAAAACTACCGTGAAAAAACAAAGTCATGGATGAAACAGCATCAAATTAAATATGATCATCTTTTTATGCGAGCGGCTGTTGATTTTCGCTCTGATGATGAAGTTAAAAAAGAAGTTTACCTTCAGGAAATTAAAGATAAGTGGGAAGTCTTATTTGTTGTCGATGATAGATTAAGTGTTGTGAAAATGTGGCGCGAGCAGCTTGGACTCGTTTGTCTTCAGTGTGACTGGGGTGATTTCTAAATAAGTTATTGTTTTTTGGTTACCTCATCAAGGGACAAATGCATTTTCCTAGGGTAAAAGTCCCTATGAAAAAATTTATCTCACTTATTCTCTTTCCTGTTCAAGCCTTTGCTTTGGGGAATTTATTCATCATTGGCGGTGGCTCTCAATCTGACGAGCTCGTTAGTGAGTATTTAAATCTTTGTGGCCTAGAAAATAAGATTTTAATTATTGCTAAAGCCAGCTCGCTTGAAGAAGAAGTTCTTGCTGAAGTTGAAGCAAGGTTTAAAAATCTTGGTGCTAAAAATACACAAAAATATATTTGCTCTGGATCTGCTGATAATTGCATCAAGCAGCTTGAAAGCGTTAAGTGTCTCTATTTCTCAGGTGGAGATCAAAAGAAACTAACATCACACTTTGGAGCAAGTCAGTTCCTTTCAAAAATTAAATCTGAGTATGATAAAGGAATGACGATTATTGGTACTAGTGCAGGTGCTGCCATCATGAGCGAGATCATGCTGACTGGTAATATTTTAGATGACTCTCGTGGTTTTACTCGTATTGCTCAATCCCATGTTGAAGATGCATCAGGTTTTGGATTTGTGAAAAACTTTATTATCGATCAGCACTTTATCAAGAGACAAAGACAAAATAGACTCCTGAGCAAAGTCTTGGAGCTACCTAGTTTAGTTGGACTTGGTATTGATGAATCAACAGCGGTCGTCTTTAAAAACTCACTTAATGAATTTAGTGTGAGTGGAGAAGGAACAGTCATCGTTTATGATGCACGAAAAGTTAACCAGCTTTCTAATGACCGTAGGGGCAATTTTTCAGTTTCAAATATAAATCTTTCAATTCTGAGTCAGGGACAAGGGTTTAAGTTTTAGCACTTTAGCCCCTGTATTTTTGACAAGGTCTGTCTTAACTACCTACAATTTTGATAGAACAAGAACTAAGGAAGGTTTATGTCGTTTAAATCAGTCATTCTCTTATTGATTGCTCTCAGCCTAGTGAGTTGTAAGTTATCTAAGCAAAAAGAGCCTGAAGTTAACGGCATTGAAGGCTACAGGGTAGGAGATTCAATTCGTACTCCTAGATTTTTAAATTCCACTGAAAAAGTTAACGCTAAAAGAATTTGTCGCGATTTAAGGGCCAAGAGAAACCGTTGGGAGATTAATCGTGATAGCGTCAACTTTAATTATAGCGTTCGCTCTAGAACCTCTTGTTCGGGCTCTCTTGCTAGTTATGAGTTAAATGCAGGTGTAGAGATCTCTGGCGGCGACCTCATGTTAGATCCAAGTTCTGGAAATAAATTTGTAAAAGAGGTTTTAACAGACCTGCATCCAGCTTTGGCCAATATTTGTGATGAGGCTTTGGCGGATGAAGCGGATATTGAGAATACGGTTGAAATTTCAGGTACTCGTTACCAAACGACTTTCTATGAATACAATAGTGGGTTTTATACGCTAATAACGCGCTTTCTAAAAGACAGCTCGGATGTTTGGAAGGCAGCGCTAGTCGACGAGTCACTCATAGTAGTAAGCGAGAGAACATCAAATACAGCGCTTGTAGGTGTTTTGAGTACACGAATTCAAGAAGCTAGCTGTAGTGGTGGTGGATCAACATACGTGAATCAATCGATTCGTTAGAACTCGAATTTAAAACCATT
>CAXBMT010000075.1:0-10520 GCA_963976925.1 uncultured Bdellovibrionales bacterium | reverse complement strand
TTATGCAAAATTTTCTATAATAGGTTGATGGTTAGCCCTAAGATCAACGGCCTATATGATTCTAAAACTATTTCTGAACTTCTAAAGCTTGGAGTTCGAAGTTTTAGTTTTGACTTTAGACCTCAAAGTTTAAATTTTGTTCAACACTATCGTGTTATAGAAATTTTAAAAGAAGTTGGAATCACTAACGACAAAAAATTTACCTTTCATTTTGGTAATGAGTTCGCCCCATTAATTGAAAAATTTATTTCTGATCTTGCTGCTGAAGTTTCTGTCACAGCAGATGATTGGTCCAACGGACTGCTTAGTCTTGAGTTTAGTGGAAGAGAAGACTTTTCAGTGATGGACGATTTTGAAGTTCCATACCGCTGGCATCTCTACAAAGGTTCCAACTGGGGAGCTGCTAAAAATGCAAAGAACTTAAGAGGTGTTGTACTACCTTTTGAATATCTAGAGGACTCTTTTGAAGACGGCAGTTTAAACTCACTTTGCGTTAATCTACATACTGTCTTTAGAAGCTGCGAGTTTCATCTTGAAAGAGACTGGAGCTCTAATGTCTTTAGTTTACTCATGGACCTTTTTGATTTTACTGACATGAGTTTTCCAATTGATCAAAATGTTGAAGTTTGTTTTAGAAACGTCGATACCAAAAAGCTTGCCAGTGGTGTAAGACCTTTTTTAAACATTTCAAAATAGCTTAGGAGAAACCTTGAATATTCTACTCGTCAATGATGATGGAGTTCATGCACCCGGAATCAAAGCCCTCAAAAAAGCCCTAGATCCAATTGGCAAGGTGACAGTTATAGCGCCTCTCGAAGAGCGCTCTACTACTGGGCATACCTTAACTTTAGATCATGCCCTAAGATTAGTTGAAATAGATAAAGATATTTATGGCTGTAGTGGCTATCCAGCAGACTGTACATTAATGGGCTTGGCCCATGTTCTCAAAGAAAATAAACCCGACGTGGTCGTTTCTGGCATCAATCGTGGTGCAAACCTTGGTCAAGATATTTACTATTCCGGAACTGCAGCCGGTGCTCGTGAAGCAGTTTTTCATAATGTTCCAGGAATCTCAATTTCTCTTGTGCTTGAGTTTGGTAACTCTAAAGATAAACCTTTGTACGATGTTGCAGGTCTTTGGGCGAGAAAAGTTCTTGAGGCTGGTCTTCATCGAGAACTTAAGCCCCTAGAGATGTTGAATATCAACGTGCCTAATTTAGAAAATCCTAAAGAAGCTAGGGCCACAACTCTTGGTTTTAGAAATTATTCTGAAGAAATTTCTCCACGCGAAGACTTTCGTGGTCGCCCATACTTTTGGATAGGTGGCGTCTACAAAGGGCATTCAAGCCAAGACGGCACAGATTGCCAGAGTGTTGAACTCGGTCATGTTTCTATTAGTCCGCTTAATCTTATTGCACAAAGTTCCGATATATTAGGTACTTGGGCAAAGAAAGTATCAGTACTTTAGGCGCCCTTCGAGTTTTCGGAGGTGATGATAGTGTTTCGGTTGGTTTTGACCACAACGATGGTTTTTTTACTAGCAAGCTGTGCGAATATGATGCGCAGTGGGAAGCACGTCGTTGTCGATCACGGCGATTCACTAACAAGCTTGGCAAAACGTTACGACATAAGTGTCTCTGAGCTTAGAGGTGCTAATAGCGGACGCTCACCAACTATAGGGCAGCTTTACTTTATTCCTCAACGCAGAGGCATTCTAGGAAGAAGTACGGCATCAGTTCATGACTCTAATATTACTGAAGCCTATTTAAACTCTGGTGAGTTTGTATGGCCTGTACCTTCAAGTAAAAGAATATCATCTGGTTTTGGAAAACGTTGGGGCAAGCACCATGAGGGAATTGATATTCCTGGCCGTATTGGAACAGCCATCATTGCCGCAAGTGACGGAAAAATTATTTATTCTGGATCAGGAATTGGTGGTTACGGAAATATCACAGTCATTCTTCACGATAATGGCTACCATACAGTTTACGCCCATGCGAAAGAGAACTTAACTGTGGCTGGACAACGAGTTTATAAGGGACAAATCATTGCAAAGCTTGGAAAGACTGGTCGATCAACTGGGCCTCATCTGCACTTTGAAATTAGAAGAAATAGTCGTGCGGTTAATCCAACAAGAGTTTTAGCGATGGATGATATAAAACGCTAGCTTTTTTTATTCAGTTTAATTAGCTCTAAATACATTCTTGCAGTATTGATTGCATCTTCTAAAGCGGTGTGAGCAACATCACCCATGTTTAAGTATTTCATCATTCCAGAGCCTGTCGCACATTCCCTAGGAATTAATCCCATATCGATCATACCGTAGGCGATGCTTGAAAGATCATTAACTTGATGATGAAAGTATTCCCGCATGTAGTCCCAACCAAAATCACGAGTCATAAATGGTAGATCAATCGCATTCATTGATTTTCCAAAGAGAATAATTTTTCCACGGGGACTGTCTTTGAAGTACTCAGAGATTTCAGGTTGTCTGCAGTAACTAGCTAATTCTTCTTTAAGCTCATTAATAGAGATACCTTCCTTATGGGCTTTTTCAATTAACTCTTTATTGTGCTCAACAACCCAAGGATCTAGTCTTGGCTTAAGACTTTCAAAACTTGGACACTTTACATAGAAGTGCTTTGCCATTGATAAGGGAATTGAATCATCTGAAGTATCAAATGGGACCATGGCAAATTCAATGATGAGATCATCTTGGGCAAGGCCTGTAGCCTCGATATCAAAGGATAGGTAACGCAAGAGTGCTCCTTAGCGAGAATATCTAAATTCGACTTGTACTGGGCAGTGATCACTAACACCTTTGAAGGTATCACCTAGATCTGCCTCTGGTGTTGGTTGACAGCTTGTTTGGGCGCAATGAGCACCAACTCTTGCACCAATAAATCGTAAACGACCATTATGAAGAATATGATCTAAGTGGGAAGGGGCCATATTCCCGTCACCTCGATCGCCTTGCCAGTAAGAGGTACAGCTAAGTGATGAGCTTGTATTACGAAGATCATTGTCTTTTAAAAAGTCATCAAACTGAGCTGCTCCAGGAGTTTGTTCAAAGTAGCTTGTGGTATTAAAGTCACCAAGGACAACTACATCTTTAATCGATTTCTCTCTAAGTTCATTTATTACGACAGATAAAATTTCATGCTGTTCGCGTCTTGTATTTCTATTTCTTTCACCTGAACCAGCTTTTAGATGAACTGCAATAACAGCTATCTGCTTTCTCGTTTTCTTATGCTTTAAAATGACAACAAGTGCTGGACGAAGACCGTAATTACAACGATTAGATAGTGACACTCGCCAGTCTTCTACTGAATTAATAAGATCAAATTTAGTTCTATCAAAGGCGATTCCTACTTTTTGGTCTGCTGTTCCGCCACACTCAGTAAGAATCAACTGATGCCTTGGAAGAGTTTCTTTGATGATTGAACCAAAGAGCTCCCCATTGATAATTTCTTGAAAGGCCATGATGTCGGATTTAAAAGAGGTTAAGACCTGATCAAGCGCAATAGGATTAGTTGCACCATCTATTGGCCTATAATCACTAGGAACACCCTCAACGGCACTGAAGTTTCTTATATTATAGCTTGTAACTTTAAATGAGCTTGATGCTTGAGCAATACTCGAAAGGCATAAGTAAGCGGCAACAAAACTGAGTTTTAGGAAATGAAATTTCATACCGCTACCTTTTAATAAAAAGTAATTACTCAATTATTCTAAGGAGGTAGGTGATCTTATGGCAAACATAATTCAGGGTATTTGATTTTGCGCGTCAAAGGTAAGTTATCGTAATTTTGGGTTTCGATGAGTTCAAAAATTTCCTAACAGTAATCAAACACGATAATTGATCAGATTCATCAATTCGCACGCTACATTTTTGGCAAATACCCTCTCCATAGCAACTAGATGCAACGGGAACTGCTTCTTTTCTAAGATATTCCATCAAAGTTAAATCAAGATCAGACTCATTAACCGAAAGCTCTTTAACAACTCTCTGGCTAGCGCTACCAAAAACAGTAATAGTTTTATTGATCAGCGACATAAGAGTTTTGCGTCTGATCGATCATCAATTGCTAAAGTGTGATTCTCGTTGGGAAATTCTCCCCATGCCCAGACCTCTCCAAGCTTAGGTGTGTGGTAGATAGGAAAGTCCATCTTTAAAAAGAGATCTAAGTTTACATTAGATCCTCGAGAAGATTCATAAAGCATACGGGCAGGATCATAAAGAAATTGATGTCTTGGAAAAGCTATATAGGCTTCTAGATCGTCACTCTTTGATGCCCTACTTATAGAATACTGAAGAAGGTTATAAATATGTTGCCCTGGGTCCCTACCTTTAAATGAGGTTAAAAGTAGTTTGTTCTCTTCCGTTTTAACAAGACAGATCGGGACAGGTCTAAGGGACGGTCGTTGCTCAAGTAGAGTTTTTTGTCCTTTGACTAGCTTTGGATTTTGAAGTTCTACAGATGAGATAAAGATAAAGCTATCCTTGCCCTTATTTCTTGCAACAGCATTATAGTTCACACCTGGATCAGGTCTAACTAAGTAAACAGAACTAGAATAAAGATCGATATCAAAGTTACATTGGACTTGATTCTCAGAAAATGTTTTCGAGTTAAAAGAGGGAACTCTTAAAGGTTTTATTGCGGAAGAGGTTTGAAGAATTTTTGGAAGTCTGGCCCACTTTAAACTTGGAAGAGACTCACCACTTTTTAGAATCTGTCCTGCTTTAAAGAAAGCCCTTGAAGAGCCTTCTGTCACAAGAGGCTCTTTATATCTTTCAAGGTAATTAGCAAAGGGAGAGCCAATCTCCATCGTTTTAGGAAAGAGTTTTTCAGCAAGCCTTAGATAATAATTCATAGACTTTAGTTTATAGCGAGCTCTTAGGTCATAGAGGCCCTGCCAAAGCGATAATGAGTCAGATTGATTAAAATAGTCATGAAATATCCATTCATTATTTTTATATAAACCAATTTGTAAACGTGCCCAAGGTGAAGTGGTTGCAGGTCTCACTGACATTTGCTGAAGGATCGCAATGATAAGTTCTTCTTCGATACTAAGATTGGCTTTATCAAATACATCGAGGAGGATCTCGTTATCTTCTCCAGCATGAGTTGCTAGACTTTGGTTTTCACGACAGGAGAGTTTTTGTGATAACTTTTGTTTTAGTGGGAGCTGAGTATTATCATCATCAATAAGCTGAATGTAAGATCCGCAGCTAGAAAGAAAAAAGAAAACGATAAAAAGAGTAGGTTGTAGCTTTAGTCGGGTATTTGGACTGTGTTTTTTATTTAACAAAGTAACCACTTTAATCAAGTTTTTGAAAGAGCTGGAAGTTACTGAAAACATGGCCAAATGCGGTTCCTGTGAAGACTAATTTGGTTCTATTGTAGAGGGCCTAGGGGCAGAGTGCAACGAGCTTTGGATTATTTTTCAAGGAAATAATTGCCTCAAGTTCTTTTTGCTTTTATAGATTTTGTTTTTGCGTATAATTAAAGTGTGGATGACAGGATGTTGACCACGTAGAGGCAGGATGCCGAAAAGAAGGGAGCTTTTGCAGGGGCTCCCTTTTTTTATTTCTTTTTTTGATTATGAATATTCAACTCATAAAGATGACAGAATCAGAATATAAAAAGTTCTACGAACGAAGTATTCCTGATTATGCAAAAGATAAAGAAAAGTCAGATAATCTAACTTCTCAAGAAGCTCTAGAGTCAGCACAAATACAATTTAAAGAGTTACTACCTCATGGTCTTCAAACACCAGATCATTTCTTTTTCTCTATAGTCGATACACAAACAAAAGAGTGCATTGGTGATGTATGGTTAGCAGATCGTTCAATGAAAGGTTCCCTATATATTTTTGATCTTTATTTATCTGAAAGCTCTCGTGGTAAAGGTCTTGGAAAACAAGTCATGTCTGAGCTTGAGATCGAAACTAAAAAGTTGGGTTTTAACGCTTTACGCTTACATGTTTTCGGGCACAATACAGTCGCAAGAAAACTGTACGAAGGTGCAGGTTATATTACGACTAATGTCCATATGCTTAAACAGTTCTAAACTTTTGGAAAGAACTCGTTTTGCTTATTAAGCTTATGATTAAAAGGAAATGGCTTATCTAGCTCATCAATAGAGTAAACATCTTCTGGCAAATTCAATGAATCTCTTAAGCGCTCCATTGTTTCTGGTACAAATGGAGATAGCATAATTAGAACATTTTTTAAGATATAAAAACATGAGTAAAGAGCGTCTTCGCGTTCCTTAAGGTCATGTCTATCATCATGAGGTTTATATTGGTTGAATAAACCGTTGATGATACGAGCATAGTTTTCTATTAAAAAGAGTAGTTTTGAATACTCGGCTTTTTCCATCGCTTTACAATAAGCTTGAACGATTTTAAGCGTTTCTTTTTGTACCTTCTCTAAAACTTCGCCTTTTGGTACGACTCCATCAAACTTAGAATGAACTGCAGAAATGGGTTTTTCAAATGAAGCATTTAGAGGTCCTGCTAGAAACTCATTTCTTTGCTTAAACGTATCAAAGTCAAAATTAGAAGACTTCTCACTTAGACTTAATAAAGCCAGGAAGTAGCGAACTTGATCAGCCGAATAACTCATATCATCAATGAGTTGATCAGCGGTATAGAAGTTACCAGTCGATTTACTCATCTTTTGACCGTCTATTTGTAGATGATAGCAACTAAAGATATCAGTGAATTGTAGATCACCTTGAACTGGCATTTTATGTTTATCTTGGTTCACTCCAAGCCACATAGCTCCTTGCATGAGCACGTAGAAATAAACATTGTCCTGACCTAAAAATTGATAAACGTTGGCGTCGCTGTCACACCAATACTTTTTATAGTCATCTTCTGATAGTCCTCTCTTTTTAAGAGCTACCTTTGTAAATGAAATTGGAGCGATCAATGATTCCGGCCAAACGTAGAGTGATTTTCCCTTCATTGCTTCATCGATTTGACTTGGTACTGGAATACCCCAAGCAACATCTCTAGTGATTGATCGGTGGGCCCAGGCATCGACTAATTCTGATACAATACCGTTATCAGTTAGCTCATTTTTGGCGGTTTGGAGGTCTGTGAGATTTTCAAACTGTGCCACAATTTTTTTTCCAGGAGCGTAACGACTCTTATGCTTAGGTAATGTTTCCTTTAGCTCTTTAAACTTTTCTTCATTCGTATTATCAAAAATGATTGACGGTGAAACTGTCGGTAGTACTTCACTAATAATATTCTTGCGCCAAGTTCTTTGCTTACTTTCAATCCATTCTTTTAGGGTGTCACTGACTTGCCACATATCAAGCCACCAATGATCTGTTTCCTTTAAGACTGGAGTAGCGTCACTGATTGCACTCTTTGGATCTTTAAGCTGTTTCGGTTCATAGCTTGAGCCACAAACATCACACTCATCGCTATAAGCTTTTTTGTTTTCACAATTAGAGTTTGGACATGTTCCATAAACATATCGATCTGGTAAGAATAGGTTCATTTTAGGATCAAACCATTGCTCACTAGATTTTTTTGAAAGCATTTTATTATTGTAGAGCTTCGTCAAAAATTCTTGACAGAGATCTTTGTGGGCTTCGAAGTTCTCTTCTCGAGATGTTCCTGTATAAACATCAAGGCCGATTGAATACTTAGCCATTGTCTTAGATTGTTTGGCATGGATTTCGTCGATAAATTCACGAGTCGATTTGCCTTGAGTTTTAGCTGCAACTTCTGAAGTCGAACCATGATCGTCTGTTCCACAGACAAAGAGAACGTTATCTTTACCAATCAACATACGAAGCCATCTAGAGTAGATGTCAGAAGGCACGTGTGCGCCTGCTAAATGGCCGATATGTAATGGACCATTGGCATAGGGCATACCAGCGGTTACGACTGCCTTTTTAGGCCTTTTTAAGCGTCCCAGTATACTCGGAATGTCTTGTTTCGGTTTGTTGGGGTTGCGCTCGCTCATTTATTACATCTCTTGTGATCGGATAGGACCAGAATAGTGTCATTTTAATAAGTTAGCAAGATATCATACTAATTGAACTTACAGGTTTTCGACTTTTTTGTTGTTGATTTCATGCTGATAGAAACAGCTTTATTACCCTGACAATCGATCATGGCCGCCAGAGGGCTCTTGGGGCTCTCGTTATCTGCACCTAAAAGCATTCTCAATTGCGGATTTGAAAATGCGCAGTATTGATTCATATATTCTGTGTCGTCGTAAACTGGTGGACTCACAAACGTTTCTTCTTTTTTATTATTTGGACAATAAAGAACGTAATAACAGTCTAATTTCTCGCCACCTTCAAAGCGCTGACATCCTTTTTCAAGATAAACAACTTTACCGGTGTATGAGCTTTTATCTTGCTTCCAGTTTAGGCTGCAATCTTTGGAAGAGTCGTAACCTTGAAACTCATCCATTGAAAAACGCTTAGAGCAATCATTTGCATAGAGATTCATTGAAAATAAAAAGGTACAAATGACTATAAGTAATTTCATCTTAAATGTTATCCTTAACTTTTAAGTTGGGCGGCATCTATGAAGTTCATATAACTAACATTTTCACAACGATTTGATGAACCACTCGTGCTTTGATTGCTAGACCAATAACAAACTTTTTGAATTTGCTCTGGATTTTCAGGGTCATAACTTTGTCCTGAAGCAGTCTCAAAATGGGAGAAGATCACAGCATGACCAGTACCGCCTCTTGATCGATCTCTTTGCAGCAGAATAGGATCACTTTTTCTTGGAAATCCTTGAGCAAAGTCTTCTTGTAGCTTTTGACTTCTAGCTTCGGCACTTCCACTGATAACAATTCGTCTCGTACTACCAAGATTATATTCTTGCATGAAGGCTTGAAGTCCATTTGGTCCCACATATAAACGGTATGCAGCGGGAAATGGAGATGAACAAGTAAATCGACTTTGAATTTGATCCCAGTCGCTACGAGTTTTAGCAATTTGAATCATGGCCAAGTAGCTTGCAGTAGAGCAGTTAGAGACATGACAGCGAGCGGATTCACGTACAGGTCTGTCATTGGCAAGATCATCCATCGCCTGACAAATTTTTCTAACATTCGCCATATTAATTCTTAAGCTGTACTGACAATTGGGAGGTGGTTCACCAGTGATTGATTGAAAGAACTCATCAGGATCTGAGAATGCAGTGTTTGTTTGAGCTAAACCTGTTTCTAGTTCATCTTTTGCTTCAACTGCGGCTAGCCACGCTTCGTGTGAAATTGTTCTGACAGTATCTTCTTCTTCGATTGTAACATTTGATTCATATTCTCTTTCATTTTCTTCAGTTCTGTTCTCGCCAACCGCTTTCTTCTTTTTTATGATATTTTTTTCCCTATCTATACTACTCAAGCATTCAAGAGCTGGCGGAAGGACTGTTACGTTAGTTCTATATGGGTATTCGTTAGAGATTGAGTAGTGAAGTAAAGGGTATGAACCTTGGCTAAGGTTTGTAGTGCTTTGAGCTTGAACTTGCATTGAAAGTGTTAAAAGAAGTAGAACCTTTTTCATTTAGTTATTATATAAGACAGAGCTAATAGAGACTAATAAGCAAAATAATCCACCTTAAGTTTGTAGTACTATTAGAGACTTAGGTATTATCTTCAACTTTTTTATCTGCCTAAATATGTTGGCATTTCTTAAGAATTCTTATTAACCGTCAAATCAATAGTCAAAATAGAGTTGTTTGATCAGTTTTTTGACAGGTTTGTTCCAATATAGCGACCTAATTTGGCCTCGATATTGCTTTAGAAATAGTATGAAAAAACTAATCTTAATAACACTTCTGGCTCTATCTAGTTCATTTAATCTATATGCAGGAAATGATTCTCTTGCAGACGGTATGAAACCAAAACGTTACAAAAAGCGAGATCATGCCATTTTAAATGTTGCTTTGGTTTATTATGGTAGCGAATGGAATGAATCTGATATGAAGAGAATCGCACCTCTTCTTAAGGATAGATATGAGCAAGCTACTAATGGGCTCATAAAACTTAATATTACCCACACTGGAGCTCTTCCTTATAAGCATCAAATTGAACAGTATCCAGACTACAGTTTTAATAATATTACTGACAAAGAAAGACTTCAAAGACTTTGGTACTACGATAATGTCGGTGGAAAAATCATAAATGAAGTTTACGAAGAAGTTAAAAAGTCCGAAATTGGAAAAGAGTATAAAAACTTAGATGCACTTCTTGTTGTTTCAGGTGCTCAGTATAATGCTTTAGGATTTGCCAACGGTAGAGTTGCCATAACTGAGCAGCCACGTGAGATCGCATGGGGACTTCCTGGTGGTGGTAGAACGGAAATGGTAAGTGATGAAAACCTTGTCGATGAACTGATTCACGAGCTGGGACATACAATGTTTTTAGGACATACATCGACAAAATGTTCGAAACCGGAACTTTCGTTAACAGAGAGACAAGAGTGTTGTGAGCAGTCACCCAATAAAAATGATGTTATGAGCTATTGTCGTGA
>CAXBMT010000074.1:0-10640 GCA_963976925.1 uncultured Bdellovibrionales bacterium | reverse complement strand
CCAGGATCAATATTACCGTTTTCAATAAAGTAAGCTTGTGGAATACCTGCAAGTTCTAGGTTAACAATTTCGTTTAAGATATCATCAGCTTGAGATTGAGTTATATCTTTAACCGAACACTCAATATCATCTGGTTCCTGTTGAACCGAACAGGTATGGTTTAGTGCTGAGTTTCTTGCGTCAGATGAACCTGCTGTTGGATAGAACCAGTTATAACAGCCAAAAGATCTAGCTTTAATATTATTTTGATGTCTTGCCGGTGTCCATTGGTGACCGCCACCATTAGATTTATGAAATTGTCTGACCCAATGTCCACCACAACATGTTCTTGAGGCTTGCTGAGTAAATGTCTCGAACTGATTCGCAAACGTTGTTGGGTTAAATGTCTGCTCATCTTGGACTGGGGCACTTAAAGGAGGGTACTGTGTATTAGTATCAGTACCACTTTTAACTAGGTCTACTGTTGTATTCCAGCGGCTATAACGGTCATTATCGTTTGCAGATTTGTTAAATCCAAGTACATCAGTCATTGGTGCAACATTAGGATATTCTTTTTCATCATCTGGATCTGTAACTAAATCAAGCCTATCGTGATAAGTCGCAATCGTAATCGTTTTATTATCTTCGCGACAGCAGCGGTTATTCTTAATTTCAAAGTCAGCATCGGGGAAGGCAACTGCTTGCTTACAAACTAGTTCTTCTTGCCAGTACATGATTTCATGGCGATTAAGATTTTCAATCGGTCCACCTGTTGGTGGGTTCTTTGGATCAATGCCAGCTAGTTTCGTTGTAATAATCTTATTTGGTGCACAGTCTAAGTTAGTGTGACAAGCAGCGCCTGGCGCACGAAGACATCTAAATTCTTCAAAGGCTGGTTTCGTTACTTGATCGTTAATAAAGTCTTTAACAAGATCAGTACTAATTCCCAGCTTATCCAAATAATGTGTTGATAGATTTTGTGCCGGAAGTCTATAGGCCGGAGCTTGATCAGCTGCTAGAACGTTTGTTGGGAGCACATTGGTAAAGTCTTCATCCATTTGGAATAGATTTTTTTCCTCTGTAAAGACAGGACAGGCGGCAATTGATGTTGCAGAGTCAAAGTTATCAACTGTTACACCAATTCCCATAACTCTATCACCACCAACAGACTTGCCAGTTGGTAGTTCGCTATTTTGCTCACCGAAGGTTAGCACTCCAGAAGTTGCATCAATTGGTGTTTTTCCTGGCAGACAAAGTGCTGTCACGTTATTGTAGAAAAGATTTGCTTTTGATAAATCTTCAATCTCTTCGTCGCCGACATATTTTAGAGGACGACCAATTGTTCTTATATGTTTACCAAACTCATCTAAATCATCTTCTATAACGTCGCTTGATAGGTTTTGGAATTTCGTATTTCGTGCCCATCTAGCAATCTTATTATTAAAATATGGAGCGTTTACAGAACTTTCAACAAGTCTTTGGCAATATGTGTTTGGAGCACAAGCATGGAGTTTATCCGAATCACTTGCAGTATACGATGAAGTTGTATCAGCGTTAGCAAAGTCTGGTAAACAGGCTGCGCCACGTCCACGATAGATACATCTTTTTGTTCCGCCATTAAGGTTACCTACAAGAATATTTGAAAGTGTTTTTAATGACTCGGACTCAGGTACCTCAAGACCGTTCTCATCAAAACTAGGCCATAGAGACTTAACTCCCGTAATAGACTCACAGGCATACTCCCAGCCTAATTGAGTGGCACAGTCTTGGTCTGTGTCACATACATGGTACTGCTGACATTCAGCTCCATCACTGTCAAAGTCAGTTGTAACGGTTGAACCACTATTAGGCACAGCAGCCGCGTCCGATACTGTAATCGTATAAGTATTCTCGTCAGTCTGATCACCGTAGTAAGCATTGACGGCTAAAAATAGCTTATTACTTTCGGCTTGAACTCGACGTTGGTTACCAACTGAGAACCAAGTCACTCCATCAAAGCTTCCGATAATTGATCCATAATCAAAACCGTACCAATCTCTATTGTATCCATTAGCAAACATAAAGTGCTGAGCTTGTAGACGTCGTTGTCTTTGATCTTGGCGATCACTTGTTCCACGATGAGTCCAAGGAATCATCGTCGCTGGTACAAAACATGCTCGACCAAAAATAAGCTCATCTGAACGATAGGTCGTACTAGTCTTTGGATCAGTTTCAAACGGATTTGGAAGATATCCAGCACCTTTATATGTAAAGTTTTGTGGGAAAAGCTTTAATGAGGTATTCCAGTAATCACTGCCACAATAGTAACAAGTCGAAAAGGCTCCTTGATCGATAAAAATATCATAGGTTTTACCCTTAACGATTCGAACTTCTTTCGCTGGTTTCGCACTTTGCGCAGCAGGGGATAGCGTCCCGTAAATTTCATTAAAGCCAACATACTGATCAACGTTATTTGGCTTGGATAAATTATTCGAAGTATATTCGAACTTAATACCTTCTTGTAATGGTGTTTCACCGTTAATACTCTCGTGTGGAACACCTGATAAATCAAAGTAGCGAACTGGAACTGTTTTTGAACTCATCACAACAGTTTGTTGAAGAGGTGGAGGACTTGTGTTGTCAGGATAAACACATGAGTAATCAACAGTAGCACCTTGATTATTAAGAATTGGTGCAAGATTACATCCTTCTCCGACACAATCACACATGTCACGAATACGCTCTCTAGCAATCTCAACCCCTGTTAAAACCGGCCATGTATTTAGGTTTACATAGAAAGTCATAACAACTGTTTGAGTATCAAAAACTGCTAAATTTGATCCGTTAAAGACAACTTTATCAGGAGACCCTGATACTAAAGCCCAATGTGTGCCTTGATAGCGAATTGAACCATCAATTTCTACTTTGATCTGTTTTGAAGTATCAGCATAAATAGGAAGTTTAAACTCGTTACTACCAGGGAAGTGATCATTGGCCAAACCAATATTCTGCCCTTGGACATAGTATTTTTGACAACGAGCAATCGCTGGACCGAGCCTTTCACAGCTACTGTCTGCCTTATAACGTATTCTAAGGTCAGTCCCATTGGCGTTACCAGGAGGAACAAAAGCTCCTGTGAGACCGATTGTTATTGGATTCGTGAGGTCATCGTTACCATTCAAGTTTGAAGGTGGCACGGTATTATCTAAACCATTTAGAGTAACATTAGATTTTGTAAACGCACCATTTGCGAACAGACTGATTCCACCGTAAGTGATTTTATCAATACTATGCATCGGTAAGCCAACAGTGCCTGTGTAAACCGTATTAAAGTTTAAATCATCAGCACCAGTATCATAGCTTCCAGAAGTATTCTCGGCGGTATCATAAACGGAGGTACAAAAGCCCTGCTCGCCATTAACTGGATTGATACAATCATAGAGTTCTTTTTTAGTTAAGAGTCTTGCAGCAGCTTCCTCTTGAGGATTAGGGGTAGGTGTCGGAGTTGGATCATTTGGTACATTGATCGGACAAATATTATAAAGATGAGGGTAATTGTTAATTGATGAAGGTGCATTGGCAATATCATCAACTGACTGTAAAAACTCAGTACTATTTGTATCAACGCCTGATTTGATCGAAGCATCGATAACACACTGGCCATTCAAACAACAATCAAAGCCTTGAGCTAGACATTCAGAAGATCCAGTACAACTAACAGCGCCCGGGTCAACCGTAGAAGTATTTAACAGTCTGAGAGTTAGGTATGAAATATCGATACCAGAAATATTAACTCCACCGGGAGTTTTTAAAAGTGAAGCATCTGAGCTAAAGCTTGAAGTCACGCAAGTTGGGCAAACATCAGCAAAAGAAAAAACGACACTTTGGGCAGGGTAAGTTGAAGAAAGTGCGCTTAGAACACCTGGCGTCTGACAAAAAGTTTGGTTCGTCGTTTTATCATTTGGTCTAAGCAGAAAATAATATTCAAGAGTATTGGTTGAGAAATTATTAAACGACTGAGGCGTTGCTGCTAGTACTAAAACTCTACCTGTAACAGTTGATGGAAAGTGGTGAACTAGACACTGCACACTTGTAGTATTTCCGGCCTTGATAAATAAATCTATATTTTTACCACGTAGGTAGTAAGTATCGCTGGTGAAGACTGATTGATCAAAAACTGAAGTGGATTTTGTAGCACCACTTTGGAAATAATTTGAAGAATTGGTAAAGATTGGTGTTCCAACTGGCGGAGGTGTATCTGTCGTTGAAGCACCAGATCTCGAACCAGCTTTTCTTGATGATTTTGGAGATTCAACACAACCCGAAATAACAAAAAGCAATGCCATCAAAATTGCGAAAGCAAAATTCACTCGATTACTGTTTATATTTTGATTGCTCTTTTCTCTCATACCCTTAATCTTTTCGGCTAATTGGACCTATTCCTTACTTTCGTATCTCTATTGTAGGGGGGTGAGAATAATGCCGGTTAGAAACACTCGGAAGTACGTATTTTTAGCCATTTAGAGGAAAGGGCAAAAGTTATGATCGACAATTTTATGGGGCAATAGACCAAAACACTTAGATATTATGTCCTTGTAATTAGGTTGGGTACTTGGTCAAAACTAAAACTTATAGCAATATAAATAAAACAATTTTCCTAACGAGAGAGTTTTGAATGAGTAAGTTTCTAGCTTTTATTTTTGTTGTCGTATGTTTTCTAGGAGTAAGTGCTAGGGCCGATGACTCAAGTAGTTTTTCAAAAAGTGAGCTTTCTGTTTCAGTTGATGAGTTGGTCAAAAAAGGAACCATAAATGCTGATGAAGCAGCTGCCGCAAAAGCTCAGTTAAAGAATATGAGTGAAGAAGACCTTAGAAAACTACAAGAAAAAGCACAGGCTCTTTTTAAGTAATTAACTTAGTTCTTCTAAAAGCCAAAACAGTCCATACATAGCAAATCTTTCTTTAAGTTTAATTCGATCACCCTTGAAAGTTAGAGATCTTGAATCACTTATTTCTTTCGTTGCTATTGCCTGGCAAACGAGTCCAACTGGCTTTTGAGCTGTACCTCCACCTGGGCCGGCGATACCACTAAAACTTATACAATAATCTGCATCGAATTTTTTTAAAGCACCTTTTGCCATTGCCAGTGCAACTTCTTCACTGACAGCGCCAGATTGAGTTAAGTCCTCTTCTGTGACATTTAAAAATTCTCGTTTGGCACTATTAGCGTAACTAACTACCGAGCCTAAAAAAACATCAGATGAGCCAGCAATGTCTGTAATTCTTGAAGCGACTAATCCACCCGTACAACTTTCTGCAAAACAAAAAGTCTTACCCTTTTTTCTGGCTTTTTCTATAATCAATTCTTCTAGTGATAGCTGACCCCACTGCCAAACATGAGGAGCGACTGCACTTGATTCAATAATTGTTTTTATTTCGTTTAAGTATTTCTCTTTTTTTGACTGATCATTAAAAGTCACAAGAATATCGACACCAGTGATATGAGGCAAAGAAGAAACCTTTCCATAAGTTTCGAGTTGTTGCCAAAGAGTTGGACAGAGTTCTCCAAAAATTTTTTCTTCGGGAACACCGTAGGTGCGAATAACGATTTGTTCTTGATCGCCAAAAAGCTTAAACCCTTTTGACTCTAATAGCGGAAAGAAAATCTCTTCAACCATTTTTGAAAATTCTTTTGGAACTCCTGGAGCTGCTAGCATTGCCTTACCATCATTGAACCAAACGAGTCCCGGAGCAAGTCCAATAGGATTATCAGTCGCAATAAAGTCTTCTGGAATTAAATTGTAGCCATTTGTTTGCGGCGTCCATTCTCTAGAGATTCTCTCGTAGTTTTTTTCAACAATCGCTCTGGCTTTTGGGTCAGCCTTAAGTGTTTTTTGGGCGAACTCGGCCATGATTGTTTTCGTTAAATCATCGAGAGTTGGGCCAATTCCACCAGAGGTAATGACGATGTCAGATCTTTGCCATGCTGCTTTAAATGTTTCTAACATTTGTTTAGGATCATCTTTGACGATTGAAACGTGAGATAGAGATAGACCTTTTCTAAAGAGCCAAGGAGCAATCCATGCAAGGTTAGCGTCTTGAGTTCTGCCACTTAATATTTCGTCACCAATAATTATCAGTTCGATAGTCATCATCACCTCTATAGTGTTAGAATATCTCTATGAGTAGGCGCTTGTCATTTTCTTTACCATTCGATTCAGACCTTGATGAATATTTGCGTCAAGAAGTCCCTGATCACGTTGATTATCGTGTTATTAATCAATCTCTCGATGCGAGAAATGCTAATCGAGGAAGAAAGCCAGTCAATCAATGGACCGTAGAAGTTATAAAAAAAGACGAAAGATTCTCCGCCTTCACTCAAGAGTTTCCAAATCTTGGCCCTCTTAAAAAGAAGCCTATTATTGTTGGGGCTGGACCTGCCGGACTATTCTGTGCATTAAGGTTTGCTGAATACGGAGTTCCTTCAATTCTCATTGAAAGAGGTGAGAGATCCCATAAGCGCATGCTTCATATTGCTCGCTTTTGGCGCTACGGTGAATTTGATAAAGAAAATAACGTTTGCTTTGGTGAAGGTGGAGCAGGACTTTTCTCTGATGGAAAACTCATCACAAGAATTAAGTCTCCTCACGTTCCTTATGTGATGCAAAGACTCGTTGACTTTGGCGCTCCGCCTGAGACGGCTTGGTTATCAAATCCTCACCTTGGGTCAAATAAAATCCGTCAACTCATTGGAAAAATTTCCGATCATTTAATAAGTAAAGGTTGTGAAATTCACTATAACACTCGTGTTGATGAGTTTCTTGAGGACTCAGGTAAGATTCATGGTGTGAAGCTTTCTAACGGTCAAGTGATGGAAAGTGATCATGTTGTTTTAGCCGTTGGACATTCTGCCCATGATATTTACAGCGAGTTATTGAAGAAAAAAGTTCAAGTTGAAGCCAAAGACTTTGCTGTTGGAGTGCGAATTGAACACCCAAGATCTCTCATTGATCAAATTCAATATGGAGACTTTGCTGGTAAAGATCTTGGTGCTGCCAGGTATCGTCTTAGTTGGGAAGATCCTTCGACTAAAAAAGGAACTTACAGTTTTTGTATGTGTCCAGGCGGTTATGTTTTAAGTTCAGGAACTGAAGCCGATGGTATCGTTGTTAACGGAATGTCGAATTATGCTCGAAACTCACCTTGGTCTAATGCTGCGCTAGTTGTTTCAGTCAAGGCAAACCAAGACTTTAAAACGGATGATGTTTTGGGTGGTATGAAGTTTCAACGTGAGATAGAAAAAAAAGCTTATGAAACTTCTTGTGAGTTTGCTTCAGGTAAAGAGTTACCAGCGCAAACCTTGGCCGAGTTTATGGGTGGAGAAAAACGAGAGTTACCTAAAACCTCTTCTCCATCGGGTATTTTTAGAACAGACCTTTCAAAGATCTTGCCCGACTTCATTGTTGGTCATTTACAAAAAGCGCTTAAGCAATTTGATCGCTCAATGAATGGGTTTGTGAGTGAGAAGGCGCTGTTGATTGCGCCAGAAACAAGAACTTCAGCACCTGTTACTGTGATGCGTGATAAAGAAACTCTTGTCTCAGTGAGTCATGAGGGGCTTTATCCATGTGGTGAGGGTGCTGGCTATGCAGGTGGTATTACTAGTGCTGCAGCCGATGGCGTTAAAGTTGCGATGTCGATACTAAAATCTAACAAAGGCTTAACGGAATAACTGATTGCGTTAGCCTTGCCGCATCCTCCATCTCTTTGTTATCTTGTGAAGGCATAATTGAGAGGGGAACCAATAATGTTTAAATGCTTAAAATTCATTTTCATGAGCTTAATTTCATTAAGTCTTTACGCACAGGATTTACCTCCAAGTGACGCTCAATTAATCAACGCTACTTTAGTCGCTAGGGCCAACTCTACTGATGGCTTTGGTTTACCGCCAGCCTCAATTCTTGGAATCGCAGACGTTAAAGTAAATAATCGTGGTGATATTGCTTTTGATGTTGATGTTATTGGTGGTGAGAACACTTCAGGAGTTTGGTATGCAGCTAATGCTACTCAAGGGCGCATTGTTTATCGCTCTCCAATTGAAGGGCGTTTAATTAGCGATCCATCTCTAAACAACAAAGGCGACTTGGCCTTTAGTCAGTTCGACTTTGGTGTTACTGATGGCGTGTTTAAGTTTGATTCAAACACAAGAGCTACGACACTTGTTATTCGCCCAGAGCAAAATCAAGCTTTTTCATTTTCTTCAATTAACGATATCGGAACTGTTGTGACGAGAGTTGTTGATAGCAATCGTGATCGCTCTTACCGTTATGTAAATGGTGGAGTAGCGAGAGTTCTTGTTAAAGAAGGCGTTAAGGACTCCAAGGGAGTTACCCTTTCTCATCTTTATCGTCCGGTCCTAAACAATACCGGCTTTGTTGCAGCTAAAGTTCGCCGTGGTGAAATTGGTCAAAATGATGAAAGTCAGCCAGATGCAATTCGACTGTGGAAACCAGATGGTAGCTATGACGTCATCGCTGTCGATATTAATGCAGATGCTAATTCTCTATTTTTAGGCTTCGGTAATTCCGTCGGTATTTCAGACGCTAAACATATCGTTTTCGTGGCCACAATTTCTGGTGATAAACAGGCAGTTTTCTTATACGGCGAAGGTAAAATTAAAGCAGTAGCGATTGAAGGTCAGGGTGATTTGGATGCGATTGAAGCATTTGCACCGGTTGTTAACTCTAAGGGCTTAGTGGCTTTTAGAGGTCGTTTAAAATCAGGTAAAAGTGCTATTTTCACTGGAACATGGGATGGTTTTAAAGCTATCGCTAAACAAGGTGATTTAGTCGCGACTGATATTGAAACTGCGAAAATCTACGACCTTCCTGATAATCAAGGATTTATAGGCGGCTTGTCTTTAAATGACTCTGGATTACTAGCTTTTCACGCTGGAATTCTCAGTAAAGATGGTGAGCGTTTCTTAGGTCAAGGCATCTACGTTTTGTCGACGACAGCTCCTCCTGCTGGGCGCTAAGCGTATAGGCGAGGCGCGTCTTTCACGTTAGGATGACCCCGTTTTACTAGGGGAAATCAATGCTATTTAAATCAAAGGATAAGATCCCTGGGCCCTATGACGTTATCGTTGTTGGTTCTGGTCTTGCCGGTATGACAGCTGCTAATAAGCTCGCCATGAACGGACGCAAGGTTCTTTTACTAGAGTCCCACAATAAACTAGGTGGTTTTGCCACATGGTTTAAGCGTCAACAAGGCGATCATATCTTTGATGTTTCTTTACATGGCTTTCCTGTTGGAATGATCAAAACTTGTAGAAAGTACTGGGGAAAAGAGATCGCCAGCAAAATCGTTCAAGTTAAAAAGGTTCGCTACGTTAATCCACAATTTGAAGTCGAAACAGATTTTACCAAAGAACATTTTACCAATGTCTTAGTTGAAAAGTTTGAAGTTCAAAAAGAGCAAGTTGATGGATTTTTTAATGAACTGGCGGCCATGAACTTTTATGACAATAACCAAATGAATAATGGCGAGCTTTTTCAAAAATGGTTCCCTGATAGAAATGATGTCGTCCGTTTTTTATTAGAGCCAATCGTCTATGCTAACGGCTCAACACTTGAAGATCCGGCCATCACTTACGGCATCGTCTTTTCAAACTTTATGAGTAAAGGCGTCTATATCTTTCAAGGTGGAACTGACGTTCTGATTTCTATGATGAAAGATGAACTGATCAAAAATGGTGTCGATATTCAAATGCACGCTAAAGTTGACAAGGTTGTTGTTGAAAATAATGTCGTCAAAGGTGTTGAAGTCAAAGGTCACTTCATACCTGCTGCAAGTGTGTTATCTAATGCCAATCTAAGAACAACTGTGGAAAAAATGGTTGGTACTGAGTATTTCTCCAATGAATTTGTTGAAAAAACAAAAGCTGTCAGATTGAATACTTCTTCATGCCAAGTCTTTATGGGGATCAAAAAAGGTGAAACACTTCCAGACATTGGAGAGTTGATTTTTTATTCTGACGATAAAGACTTTAGTACCGATAAATTACTGTCGTCAAAAGTCGGCAGTCAAACATTCTCGGTTTACTACCCAGAAATCAGACCTCATCTTGATGATCGTTATGCAGTTGTCTCGTCGTCAAACGCTCGATACGAAGACTGGAAAGATTTGTCTGAAGAAGAATATAAAAAACAGAAAGAATTTGTGATTGAGAGAGCACTATCAACACTTGAAAAGATTGTTCCAAGTATTAGGGAGAAGATTGACTATATTGATTGTTCAACTCCACTCACCGTTGAAAAATATACTCATCATCAAAAAGGTGCGAGCTTTGGAACAAAGTTTGAAGGTTTAGAAATATCAATGGGAATGCATCATCAAGTTGATGGACTTTTCCATGCTGGCTCAGTTGGAATTATTATGTCTGGCTGGCTAGGAGCTGCAAATTATGGAGTTATTCAGTCTCATGAGGTTGATAACTACCTAGATAAAGCATTATCAGCTGAACAATCAATTGAAGGAAACTTATGAATTTTAATTTTAAAGATCAAGTTGTTGTTGTTACCGGTGGAACAAGAGGAATTGGGCGCGGTTTAACTGAAGCATTTCTAAAAGCTGGTGCAACTGTCTGAGATCGGAAGAGCGTCGTGTAGGGAAAGAGTGTAG
>CAXBMT010000073.1:0-10870 GCA_963976925.1 uncultured Bdellovibrionales bacterium | reverse complement strand
CTTCAATTAAAATTCTTAATTGGAATATGTACAAAGGTAGTAATAGTTCTTGGGAATCTGATTTCGACAATCTTACAAAAGACGTCGATATCGCACTCTTACAAGAAGCCTATCTTGATCATAAGATGACTCGAGTCTTTAAGGATCACCCGACCATGAGATTAAAGATGGCAACATCATTTATTCTAGCAAGTCGTGGCTATGTTCCATCAGGAACGGCCATTGGTTCTGATGTAAAAATGAAGCAAGTGGGCTATAGAATATCAGAGCCACGTGAGCCAATTATCCGAACTCCTAAAGCAGTTACCCATGCTAAGTTTGATATTGAAGGTTCAAAGCAACAGCTTTTAACGATCACTATTCATGCTGTTAACTTTGTTAGTTCAAGAAAGCTTATGGTTCAATTAAACGATATCGCCAAGCTAGTTCGATCGCATAAAGGCCCCGTTGTTTGGGGTGGAGACTTTAATACTTGGTCAAAAAAGAAGCTGCGTAAAACTCGAGAACTTATGGCAAAGCTTAATTTGATCGAAGCGCCTTTTGGACCAGGTCGTATGAAAGTTTTTGGTAATGTCATCGACTTTGTTTTTTATAAAGGACTGGAGCTTAGGGATAGTTATGTACTACCCGAAGTAAAAGGTGCAGACCATAAGCCGATGATAGTAGAGTTCTATCTACCTTAAATGATTGATTAAAGTTAGCCCTTATTAAAGGGCTTGCTTTTTGCTTAGTATATTAGTATATTATAATATATTAAAGGGGAGAGCTCGTGAGCTGGTTATTAATTGGTCTATTTGTTGGAGTTGTTCTTGGACTGACAGGTGCAGGGGGCTCAATCTTAGCCGTTCCACTCTTGATGAATCTTGTAGGGATGTCTTTAAAAGAAGCAACGACTTCATCACTTTTGATTGTCGCATTATCTGCTATCTTAAGCTCTCTATTCACTGAAAATAAAATTAACTTCAAAGTAGTTGGTCTTCTGTTTATCACAAGTATTTTTGGTGCATGGATTTCATTACCTTTAAAAGCTGTTTTGCCATCAATTGTGATTAAGTTCATGCTTACGGCTCTTGCTCTTTGGAGCCTCTATATTATTTGGAGTCCTGTTAAATCTGACATTAAGTTCAAAAAAAGCCCTTTGTGGCATCTTCCAGGTGGTTTTATCTTAGGTGGGTTAACAACCCTGACTGGTCTTGGTGGAGGTGTGGTTCTCTTACCGTGGTTAAAGTTTATTGAAGCTAAAGAGGATATTTCGACAAGTTTAGCTACTATTTCATTGATCAGCAGTTTTTCTCTTGGCATGCAAGTATCAATGGGTGCACCTTTACCTGAGGTGATGAATATCATCTATGCATTCTTGGCCATAATTGCTTCTATCTTTTTTATTCGCTTTTTAGTGAAGAAAGTTTCATCACAGAAGATGGTACTTATCAGACAGCTCGTTTTTTCTGGAGTTGTAGCCTTTACTATTTTTACATTATTTAGGAATTGATATGAGTAAGCTTGATTCGGGTATGATGCAGATTAAATGTGTTGAAGTTGCCGAACTTTTAAAAAGTTTAGCTCATCCAAGTCGTTTAATGATTACATGTTATTTATCGGAAGGTGAGAAAACTGTTGGGGAGCTACAAGAGCTATGTGACATATCTCAATCACAGCTTTCACAGTTTTTGGGAAGACTTTATAGAGAGGGGATCGTCAGCTCAAGAAGAGAAGGCCAGTTCTCCTATTATTCAATTAAATCGAAAGACGTTTTGAAAATGCTCGAGAGTATGCAAAAAATATTTTGTTAAAACCAAGAGGTGAATATGACTTTAGCTACAGATATTACATGGATAGAAGGATTAATTGGTGGTACACTGATCGGTCTTGCATCGTCCTTATTACTTCTTGGTAATGGAAAAATTGCAGGCATTTCAGGAATTATCGGAGGTTTGTTTCAATCAAAAAAATCTGATCGTTCATGGAGAGTCTTATTTATCGTCGGTCTTGTTTTTGGTGGCATCATCACTAGTCTTATAAATAAAGACTCCATGCTTTTTAATGATATTCCTAGTTTTGGACGCGCAACGATTGCGGCAATCTTTGTTGGAATCGGAACTGCTTTTGGAAGTGGTTGCACTAGTGGCCACGGCATCTGTGGAATTTCACGTTTATCCAAACGCTCTATTTTGGCCACGATAACTTTTATGCTGACAGGATTCATTACTGTCTATTTGGGAGTTTAAATGAAAAATTTAACTAGCTTCATTTCAGGGTTATTATTTTCATTAGGTCTCGGTATTTCGGGGATGTTAAATCCTATTAAAGTAAAAGGCTTTCTTGATCTTACCCGAGTGTGGGATCCATCATTAATATTTGTTATGATTGGGGCTATAGCTGTTTATGCCATTCTCTTTAGAATCATTACGAAAAGATCAAAACCCATTTGTGAGAAAGATTTCTCCTTGCCGACTAAAAAAGATCTTGATTTTAAACTTATCACTGGTTCAGCCTTATTTGGTATTGGCTGGGGCATCGCCGGTATTTGTCCTGGACCTGGTATTGCTAATTTAGCGACTGGTTTGAGCAGTGCATTTGTCTTTGTGATCGTCATGGTTTTAAGTATGTGGGCCGTTAGATTTTTGGAGAGCCGTTAATGAACTCGTTAGAAACTTTTTTTGACTCTCAGACAAGTACACTGACTTATATTGTCTATGATAAAAATACCAGTGAAGCTGTTATTATTGATCCTGTCTGGGATTTAGATTTAGCCTCAGGTAAGTTGAGTGAAGAAAGTCATCATAAAGTTAAGACCTTCCTTTCAAATCAAAAACTTAATCCCATCTTAGTTTTAGAAACACATGCTCATGCAGATCACTTAAGTGGAGCCGTTCTCTTTAAAAGGGATTTTCCCAATATTAAAGTCGCCATAGGTGAACATATCACTGAAGTGCAAGAAACTTTTGCACCAGTCTTCAATATTAAAGATTTGAATTGTAATGGTTCACAGTTTGATATTTTACTTAAAGACGGACAAGACTTCGAGCTCTCTAGTTTTAAAATGAAAGTCTTTCATACACCAGGGCACACTCCAGCTTGTTCTTCTTATTTGATTGGTGATCATCTTTTTACAGGTGACGCATTATTTATGCCGGACTCAGGAACAGGACGATGTGACTTTCCAAAAGGTTCGGCTCGAGATTTATATCATTCAATCATGAAAATTTATCAACTAGACGATGATCTTAAAGTACATCCTGGTCACGATTATCAGCCAAACAATCGTGAGCTAAAATCACAAGCTAAACTAAGTGAGCATAAGAAAAACAATATACAGATTAGTGCTAAAACTTCAGAGGCTGAATATATAAAGTTTCGAGAAGATAGAGACAAAACATTGTCTGCACCTAAACTTCTCTATCCAAGTATTCAGGTCAATATTAGAGCGGGTGAGTTACCAGCTGTGGAAGATAACGATAAGACTTATTTGAAAATCCCTTTAAAACGCTAAGGCACTGATTTTACTGGTTTACTTTAAGCTTGAAACCGTGAATTTAGTTCTTAGGTCATTGATTTTTATAGGCTTTAGAAGCTATGTTGCCTCTCATGAAGCAAGCTCCAAAGCCTCACTTATTTTCAATGTCTCTAGAAGAGCTACGTCAGTGGTTAACTGATAGAGGCCTTGCGCGCTTTGGTGCCGACCAAATCTATAACTGGCTCTATAAAAACTGGACGACTGATCCTATTCTTTGGACAAACGTCGCGAAGAAAACTCGTGAAGCTATGCTTGCTGAACTTGACCTTGAAGTTCCAAAAGTTGTTTGGCAGGGCTTATCAAAAGATGGAACAAGAAAATTTTTAGTTCGCATGCTTGATGGTAAAACTGTTGAGACGGTCGCTATTGCTGCTGAAGATCGCTTAACTTTATGTATCTCTTCTCAAGTTGGCTGCGCTATTGGGTGTACCTTTTGCCATACGGGTACAATGGGTTTAACTCGTAACTTGTCAGCTGGTGAAATCGTTGGTCAGTTTGTCGCTGTTACTCAGTGGTTAAAAACAAACGTAAACCATGAAGCAAGACTTTCAAATATTGTTTATATGGGACAAGGCGAGCCACTTCATAATTTTGATGAAGTTAAAAAATCAGCCATCGTATTCTTAGAAGAGAAGGGAATCGCTTTGAGTCAGCGTAAGGTGACCCTTTCAACATCAGGCTTAGTTCCACAAATCAAAAAGCTTTGGGACTTTCCTCCTGTTAATATCGCAATCTCTCTTCATGCTGCACATAATGATGTCAGAACAGAGCTCATGCCGATTAATAAAGCATTTGATCTTGAACGCTTATTTGAAGCTATTAGAACTATTCCCCTTAAAGCAAGACGTCGTATCACTTACGAATATATTTTGATTGCAGGTCTCAATGATCGCCAAGAAGATATTGATGGGCTGTTGAAGCTTTTAGATCTTGAGACTTCAAAAGTTAATATTATTCCATTTAATGAATACCCAGAAAGCCGATTTAAGCGTCCAAGTGATACTCATATTCGCTTGTTCCAAAAGCAACTTTTGGATCAAGGCCATACTTGTACTGTTAGGATAACTAAAGGTGATGATATCTTAGCTGCTTGTGGGCAACTAAAATCGAAAGAAGATTCGCTTAATCTTTGGAACTAGTACGTTTCGATCATTTTCCAAGGGATAATTTTCCCTTCATCTTTTGCAGCAGGCGCTACAACTTCTTGATCACTTGGTTTCGCCCAATCAGCGTCGCGTTCAGGACTTGAAGCCAGATCACGTTCTGCTTCAATTGAATCTTCCACTTTGAAATGGCTCTCATCATCCCAAGCACTTTTTTGAGCTTTAGCGTCAACAGGCTTACTAGTTGGCATTTTAAAACTTGGAGCCTTGTAGGACTCGGCCATAGCGATTGTTGCACTAGACAAGATTAAAATTGTGAATAACTTCTTCATAGTAAACCCCATTATCACGTTGAATATGACGTGATTCCTTAATTACATATCGGCTAATTTTACTACGACTTAAGTATACCATACCTTAGTTGAGCGATGTGGTCAGGCATGCCGGCAAAGTCTGTGATTTGTTGCCGTAAGCTTTGGATTTTGGGACAATTGACTCTGGTATAGTTCGAATCTTAAGGAGTCTCTTGTGGAAAAATCAGGCCAGCGTGCAGTTTTCGGTGTTCTCTTCATGGTCTTTTTATTTTTTGTACTTCTGATGGTTTTTGCCAGCTATACGCTTAACTCATTTCAAAACGAAAGTGATCTTATTGGTGAAGCCGGTAAGAAAGGTTCAATTGGAGTTGTTAAAGTTGAAGGCACCATTATGGAATCTGAGCCTGTTCTTAAACTACTTCATCGTGCAGAAAAAGATAAATCAATCAAAGCCATCATCATGCGTATTGATTCTCCCGGTGGTGCAGTAGGACCAACTCAAGAGATCTATGAAGAAATTCGTCGTATTGATGATGCCTACAACGCTGATAATACAAAAGGTAAGCCTATCTACGCTAGCTTTGGAAGTATTGCTGCCAGTGGAGGTTACTATATAGGTGCAGCTGCAAGGAAAATCTATACCAACGCTGGTACGCTAACTGGATCAATTGGTGTGATCATGCAATTTGCCGATCTATCAAAAGTTTTTGAATTAGCAAGAGTAAAACCTGAAGTTATTAAATCAGGACAATTTAAAGATTTTGGAAACCCACATCGTGGTCTTACAGAGTTAGAACGCTCAATGCTTGAGACAACTTCAGATGACGTTCACGCTCAATTTAAAGAAGACATTTTAAAGATGAGAAAAGATCGTCTCAAGAAACCACTTGATGAATTAGCGCAAGGTCAGGTTTATTCAGGAAGAGAAGCTATGGAGCTTGGTCTTGTTGATGAGATTGCAGGCCTATGGGAAACAGGTCGAAGAATTCATGCAGATTTAAAGCTTGAAGGAGACTTTGGTTTAAAATTTGTTAAAGAAAAAGAGAAGACCTCGTTTATGGAACTTGCTAGATCGTTTGAAGAGGTTCGTCTCAGTCTAAAAATGGCTAGACAGTGGATGAGCTCAAATCTTGGTGAAGCTCCATCTGCTATGTTTTTGATGAAATAAAAGGAATATTGTGGAAGTTTACTTACACTGGCTTCAAGATAATTTATTAGCAGTCGTTGCCGTGACTTTAACGATCGTTCTGATCTATCACTACTTGATAGAGAAGGACACAGTTACAAAACTTTCAAAACGCTATAGAAATTCAATCTTTGAAGCGCAATCTCGAATTTTCCTAAATGCTACTCAGTACTTAATTTCTGGTAACAAAGATCAGGCCATCAAAGAGTTTCTTAATGCTGTCGATATTAATCGAGAAACGATTGAAACATACTTTGCATTAGGTGGACTATTTAGAAGTAATGGCGAAATAGAAAAAGCAATTTCAATACATCGATCCCTTATCGCTCGTGAAAATATCAATGAGAGTACAAGACTACGCGCTTTAAAAGAGCTTGCTATCGATTTTGACAAAGGCGGCTTTGTTGATAAGGCGATTGAGACTTATAAAGACGTTCTTAGAATTAATCGTGATCAATATGAAGTAATCCAAGCTCTTTGTCGTATTTACGAAGATACAGGGGACTGGGATCAAGCTTACAATTATCGAATCATGCTTTCTAAAGTTGCTCATGAAAATCAAGCTGAGACGGTCTCTCACATCCTTGTTCAAAAAGCTAAAACTTGTTTTGATCAAGGGAATTTAGGTCGCTGTCATGAAGACCTTGATGATGCTTTTAGATTTGCTCCTTCAGTTTCTGCCAATATTTTGCGCATCAGGCTTTTATTAGTTGAAGGCAAGATGGATCAAGCAGAGTTGCAGTTATTTGAACTTATTAAAGAACACCCAATGTATACATCCTTTATCTTTGAGAGTTTGGATGAAAAAGTCCGTCCTGAAATTGAGGAAGATTATAGAGCTAAACTTGCCACTTTAAGAGGTTACTTCATTGATATTGAAGATGAAGACTTAATGAGATCACCCTCAGTTGTTCTGACAAATGTTCGACTCTTAAAAGAGAGTGGTGAATCCGATAGAGCAGCGACATTAATGCGAAACTGGATGGAAAAAAACCCTCAGTCGTCTGAGGTAATGAAAGCAGAGCTTATTAAGCTATTGATTGATCTTGGCCTAAAAGATGAAGCTTTGATGCATACAACTCAACTTCTAAATAATCTCAATCAAAGTGTAACCAAACACTTTTGTAGTCAGTGTGGTTATAACTCTGATGCTATTTTCTGGCGTTGTCCTCAATGCCACGAGTGGGAAACCATTCAGTTTAGATGGAAGGTCTCTTGATGAGGTCTTTACTAGTCTCAATATTCTTACTTACTTTAGCGAGCAATTTAATGGCTCAATCTAAAGTTATCATGGTGAAATATCTAAACACGCCTTGGGGTCACGTACATCAAAACTCATCACGATATTCAACTTCATTAACAACCGTGTCTTGTGGCCATCCTATAAAAGTCCTAGAAATTAACAAGGGATGGGCTAAGGTTGTGGCAGGTCCATATACTGGCTATGTTCAAGACGTTCACCTAAGTCCAAAGAAAATAGAATGTATTCAAGATAAGTACCCCCGCTTTTTTGATGACTTAAAATTAGAAATCACTCAAATGTATTATTGGGGAAAACTTTATGACCAATATGTTGAAGGTAAGTCGAGGTTGAAATGAATCGATTACTTTTAATGTCTCTATTTATATCTCTTAATATCTTTGCTCAATCAAAGCCGGATGAGCTGGTCGACTTTAGTTCGATTAAAGACGTTCTTAAGAGCGATCGTCTTGATGAGAGTGCGAAAATTAAACAGGAGCGCTCAGAAAGACTTAGAATTAAAAAAGAACAAAGTCGCAAAGCTCGCTACAACACGCCTGATGAACAAGATTTTTGGATGGTTATGTCCGAGCTATGGCTGGTTAAGAACCAACAGATACTTAAATGGGACTTTCAAAAGCCAGACTTTGGCCTAGATACTGCCTTTCAAGACTTTTTAGAAAAACAGGGCTTGTTAGAAAAGAAGTTTAAAATTTTATTAGTTGATTCTCCGACAGTTGCGCATTTTGCTCTTCCAACTTCTAAGAATCAGTATCTCTTTATTTTATCCTTACCATTTATAAGAACGTTAGACTTATCCAAGCTAGAGATTTCATTATTACTCATGGAAGATATGGTTCGCGCCGATTCAGAGCTCTTTAAGAGTCACGTGCGTCCTACTGCAAAAGACTTAATTGGGATGAACTATGCTGGCTCTAAGCTTGATATAGCTAAAGTTGAGGCAGTGCTAAAGAAGTACGATGAAATGATCCTTGATAAAGGTTTTACGTTCTCTCAGCAATTTGAAATTACTAAACATATGGATAGATCTCTAAAGAATAATCAAGAACTTTGGGGCACTTATTATCGTATGATCGGTAAGATTGATAAGCTGGTTAAAGAGAATACTTTTTATAAAAATATTTCTAAAATCTATCCCTCGCCAGAACTACAGCTTAACTGGCTGACCCCAGCAAAAAGTAAAGATCTGTGAAGAAGTACGCATTCTCGCAATTCGTTGGGACAATAGTTGCTTATTATGTTTTGGCGGGAATGTTTCAACTTGTTATCGTTTCACTAATCTCATTTTTTCATTTTCTCTTAGATCATAAGCTAGGTGTTATTGAAGACTGGGTCTTTGATAAAGGCTGGGAGATTGTTGTTTTAGTTAAAGTACTCTCTTTCATCGTGATTCAAAAGTTTGTACATCTCCCGTCTCTATCGAGACAACCCTTTAGAGATATGATCATAGAGAGCTGGAAGTCTCCGTCTAGAAACCTTTTTGCACTTTGTATCGCTGGCTTTATTATAAGTATCTTTTCAGCAGTACCTGTTACAAATTTTCATCAGGGAACAAATATCTTTAAAGCCCTTATTAGCTTTTCAGGTATTTCAGTATTATTTCTTTTAGATGTCTTAATGATTATTTCAATTCGTTATCACACGGGTTTTGGCTCTTGGGGGAATCGTTTTGCTGTAGTTTTTATGGCAGCTCTTTTTTGGGGAGGGAATAAGATTCTTTTTCCCTTTGCCATCGACTTTGGCGCAAGAGAATTCTTTCTTCATATGTCTGTCTTGCAATTAGCGATGTGGGGTAGAGATAATTGGGCCGATCCAGCATTTTTCATCGGTTTTATTATTGCCCCTATGGCCGCCCTAATTGGTCTAGATCCTGTGTGGGGAAATCGCTTTTCAATGTTTACTGCTTCTAATGAGATTGATTTATCTGTCTCTGTGCCGCTAGGGCTTTGGGTTCTGACGACTGGCTTTATATGGTGGCGCACTAAAGCCGAGCGTTTTAATTAAGATAAAGTTCACTAATACTTTACAACCCTCCCGTCTTTGCCCTGTCAACTTTTGATCTCATCATTGTTATAATATCAATTAATTACAACCTTAGAAGGAGCTCTTAAGTGCAAGTCACTGAAATGAATATTTTGGCCATCATTCTAGAATCAGGCTTTGTTGTGAAAGGCGTTTTGATTTCACTCATCATAGCTTCTATTATTTCTTGGGCCGTTGTCTTAAAGAAAAGTAAAAGTGAAAGTTCTCTGCAAAATGGAGATAAGAAATTTCTCGAAATTTTTAATTCATCCAAGTCTATGTCAGAGGTAATGCAAAAGTGTGATGAGATTGAATTCTCTCCATATAAAATTATGTTTTTTTCTGGTTATCAAGAGTTTTTAAAGATTAAAAACTCTCTCGAAGCAAGTAGTTCAAAAACTTCACCTAAAGAATTTTTCTCTGAACATGGATTTGCTGCCATTGAGAGAGCACTAAAAAAGGGAATGAATGAAGGGATGATGAAAAGAGAAGAGAATCTTTCAATTCTTGCTTCAATCGGCTCTGTAACACCTTTTATTGGTCTGTTTGGAACTGTATGGGGGATCATTGATTCTTTTACTGGTCTTGCTGGTGGGGGCGGAACATTGGATGCAGTTGCTCCTGGTATTGCAGAAGCACTAGTGGCGACAGCAGTTGGTCTTGCAGCGGCAATTCCGGCCGTCCTTTTTTATAACCACTACAACAATCGTAACGCTCGTTCGACTTCCGAGATGGAAAACTTTGGTCAAGACTTCCTTAATATGCTCGAACGATCAGTTCTAGCTGTATAAATGATGGAGTAAGCATGGCTTTTTCAGCAGGCAACGGTCGTAAAGGACCAATGGCAGATATTAACGTTACACCGCTTGTTGATGTAATGTTAGTTCTCTTGGTCATCTTTATGATCACGGCTCCTTTGATGCTCAACGGGATTTCTCTTGATCTACCTAAGACCAAAGAGGCTAATCCAATTAATCTCAATACCTCTCAAGTGATTCTTTCAATCTCTAAAGCAGAGGAATTATTTATTGGTAAAGATAAAATTTTAGAAAATGAACTTATAGCTGAACTTAAAGCAAAATTTACTGAAACAAAAAGCGATACTTTATTTTTACGTGCTGACTTTGCTCTTCCTTATGGGAAAGTCGCCAATATTATGTCGTTTCTTAAAAGTGAAGGTATTACTAAGATCGCTCTAGTGACGGAAACCAAAAAATGAGTGAAAGGTTATCAAGCGAACATGGATTAAGCTTTTATAGCGTTCAATCGTTCTTCATTCATTTGAGCTTGGTACTTCTTGCGCTTATTATTGGAAAGTTAAGTTGGGATAAGGTTCAAGAAATTAGAAATGAAAACATCCAATTAGTTCAAAATTCAGTCAGAGTCGATATGGTTGCAATGCCAGAACTGACAATTAAAGAGCTGAAAACTTACGAAGAACCAACGGCTGAACCTGAACCAGAGCCA
>CAXBMT010000072.1:0-11188 GCA_963976925.1 uncultured Bdellovibrionales bacterium | reverse complement strand
TCGCCATGATCTGATGATCAGCTCTACCACCACTAAATCCAAACGCTCGTACATATTCTTGAGGGTGCTTTTTTTGGATGTATTCTAGCGCCAATGTTAGATCACTTTTGGATTTATCCTGCTCAAATACAATATCCATTTTAGTTGGATCAGAGCTATCGCCATCTCCAATCGCAACCCAGTCGCTGTGGTTTGATATAGACTCATGATAATGACTTTTTGCTAAAACTCCGCCATCAACAGCCACATGCTGAGGCTCATAATCAAGCCGAGCTCTTTGATTTTTAGCTTTTTCAATGGAAGTCGAAAATAGAGGGCCCCAAAGCCATAGTTCTTTATTCACAATTAATACTATGAAGGCTTTAAAGCATGGGTCAAATAACTTCTAGCTGTGATAGGGTAAAAAAATGACGATTTCTAAAAGACTTATTGAGTTTGCTGATAAACAAGAATTTCTATGTGATTGGAAGAATACTGACTCTAATTGGCATATTTTTAGTTTTGATGATGAAAATAAGCCTATTCAAGCAGCTATTCGCTGGGTTGATATTAAGAATTCCTCAAAAATGTCCTTGAATTTAGCTATGAATACCGACCTTCAGCAAATTGATCGAGCTTACCTCGAAGCTTTCTGTCACTTATCTCAATCCTTGAACATGGTTAAGATAGATCTTATTTCTTTTCGAGATCTGGAAAATTTTTTGCGTGATGAAAACCATATCGAAGCTCATCCTAAAGACCTCGAACATGATATAAATGCGATAAAGTGGCTCGATTCGATAAAAAAAGAACTGTCTAAGCCTCTATATAGTCATCTCTTTGACGCTATCTTAGTAAAATTCACTAATCTTCATGAGTCAGAGCAGTTTCTAGAAGCGATTAAGGATATTAATACTGCCTTATCAAAACAAGTCAGAATGCCCTCAATGATTTCTGAGAGTGAGATTATTGCGGTTATCCCGATGAGTGTTGATCCTCTTCAGTATGAATTACAGTGGAGATTTTCTCCTAGTATTGAATCTGAAGGAGCTCAGGACTTGTGTTTTTCCTTGGAGAAGTCGCTTCGAAACAATGGCGTCTCGGCGAAAGTGGTTGCCGAATACTAAGGCACAGAGTTATCCTGATGATAATTATCAATCTAACTAGTTTTATTATGGAAGGAAGTTTTCATGCGTATTGATATTGCACTATGGATTTCATTAACTTTTATCTCTGCACTCTCAACTGTTAAGGCTCAAGATGCTGCTCGCGGAGAGAAGCTGTTTTCAACATGTATCCAGTGTCACGGTGAAAACGGTAGAGGTCTTCCAGAAAAAAATGCACCAAGAATTGCTGGTCAATTTGATTGGTATATCTTGTCTTCTCTACAAGCTTTTAAAGCTGGAGAGAGAAAAAACCCTGAAATGCTTCCTTATATCAAAGGTTTAAGTGAACAGGACTTCGCTGATCTCGCTGCCTATATTTCGAAAATCCCTAACTAATATTCAGTCTTATCTGAAAGGTTAACTATATGCCTGACTCTCTTCAATTTATTAAAGCGTCTAAAAAAGGCGACTACAAAAGCATTTATGAACATAATCTTGACGTTTTCTCGGATTCTCCGGACTTCGAGTGGACTTTTGATGATATCAAAAAAGAAGTTCAAGACGGTTGGGAGCTTTATTCAGTCATGAGCGGTGACATTATCATCGCAGCACTGTTTTTTCGCCAAGACGATAACTGTCTTTTAACAAAAAACACTGCCCTCAAGATGGATTTTCAAGGAGCTGGTCACAGCCATAGAATTAAAGAATTCTTTGAAGAAGTGGCCAGAGAACGCTCTTTAGCGCGTATTTATCACTATTGTGGCATTGATAATTTCAGAATGTATTCTCTCAATGAGAGCCATGGATACAAAAAAACTGATCGAAAACTGGGCCCTGGTGGGACAGTTGTCGAGTGGATGAAAAAGCTAAAGTGAGTGTTTGATGATTTTCTCCTAGAGAAAATCGTATTTTTTTTATAATAAAATTTGTTTTTTTAGTTGCTTTTTGTACTGACTTAATTTGATAATTGCGTATAGACTAAAAAAGTTAAGTAAATTTTTAGAAAGTTCGAATAGGTTTAAAAAACCATAACCTTAGTTTTCGGGAGGAAACCATGGCCGTTAAGAAAAAAGCAACTAAGAAAGTAGCTAAAAAAGCAACTAAGAAAGTAGCTAAAAAAGCAACTAAGAAAGCTGCTAAGAAAGCGACTAAAAAAGTAGCTAAGAAAGCAACTAAAAAAGCTGCTAAGAAAGCGACTAAAAAAGTAGCTAAGAAAGCAACTAAGAAAGTAGCTGCTAAGAAAGCGACTAAAAAAGTAGCTAAGAAAGCAACTAAGAAAGCTGCTAAGAAAAAAACTAAGACTAAGCGTAAGCCAAATGCTGCTTTCATGAAGGCAATGACTCCTTCTGCAGCACTTGCTGAGTTCGTTGGTGCTAAGCCACTTCCACGTACACAAGCTGTTAAGAAATTCTGGGATTACATCAAGAAGCACGATCTTCAAGATGCTAAGAACCGTCGTCAAATCAACGCTAACGGCGCTAACCTTGAAAAACTTTTCGGTGCAAAATCAATCACTATGTTTGATCTTGCAAAAATCATCAATAAGCACCTTAGCTAATTGATTGACTAAGATTTAGTTAATGAAAGCCCTGCGAAAGCGGGGCTTTTTTTATTTTAGGATACCAACGCCTTGTCTGATAATTTCGATATCATCACTGGTCATAGAAATAATAGTACTCTGACCTAGAAACTCATGCTCTCCTGGATCAACAATGAGATCGACGGCATGTGAAAATTGCTCATCTATCAAATACCCATAAGGCACCATAGAGTCGTCTAGTCCAAGCATGGAAGCGGTTATATTAGTTGAAATGAGAGGCTTATCAAAGGTGCTTATAAGCTGTTTAGGTAAAACTCCTGGAGGAAAACGAATTCCTATCTCTTTGTCCGTTTTTGAGGCCTGGAGTAACTTGGTTACTTTATGTTGAGCTTCTAAAATAAAAGTAAAGGAGCCAGGAATTAGCTTTTTTATAAACCTAAAAGAAGAGTCCTGAATAACGGCCACATCGCTGGCCATTGATAGGTCACTACACAGCAATGAAAAATGGTGATGCTTATTAACACCTTTTATTCGATAAAGCTTATCAATGGCTTTTTTACTATCATAGCTAGCTGTCATAACCCAGTTGGTATCAGTTGGAATAACCACGATTCCTTCTTTATTAAGCAGATCACAAGCTTTTTGAATAACTCTATCATCAGGGCTCTGGGCAATTACATATTCAATCATGTCTTTATGATAAGGCAAAAAAAAGGAGCCCGATAGGGCCCCAATTTTATTTGTTGTGAACTTGTTTAATTACAGTGCTAGTTTCTTGATAATCATAGCTTCAAATTCTGCTTTGGCATGACGTTTAAACTCGCGACGTCCCATATCCTGATCATCTTCTTTTCTTAGAAGCTTGATAAGGCGGCTCTTTAAATGCGCCTTAATTTGATATTTACCGCTTCTTCTTTCAATCTTAATGATTGCAGCAGTTTTAAGTTTTGATCCAAAAGCTTTAAGCATTTTGATCTCTTTTTTAAACTCGTCACCTGTGACAACAACGTCATCGAGTTCAACATCTAAGATTGAAAGAATAGAGATATCATCTTCACTTAAAAGAGATGTTATTTGATCAAGACTGCGATCATTTCTTTCAACCTGAAGCTTTATATACGTTCCATTCCAGGCTTTAATTGGTGCACTAACAAGCCAAGCGACTCCATTAACGGCTCCAACTGCACCTGCAGCTATACTTGTTGCAGCAATAGCAACTCCTGTTGAAACACCTGAATAAACTAATGAAGCTATACCAACAGCAGCGTTAGCTACTGTTCTGATTAATTGCCCACCGATCTTAAAAGTTAGTCCAATGGCATCTACTGTAAAGCGTAGTGCAATTCCGGCTGCTTGTAGTGCTACAGCACCAGGAACACCTATGGCCGCACCTAAAAGATGAGTTACCATACGAATTGGAGCTTCAACGACTAAGTAATATGCACCTTCGACATTGGCCCAAACTGCATGACCAGCATATTGAACAGAGGCAAGAATTTGATTGTCTGTTTCATAGTAAGCTTCACGAGCGTGTTGAAATTGTGTTTTATAAGCATTTGGAATCTTGGCTAATGACTTAAGCGGATTGGCCAAAATCTTTTTTGCTTGTGAAGAGCTAAATCTAGCACCAGAAGATACAGCATCGACCATATCGCCATCGTGTTCACTGTTCCATAGTCCGCGAACAACATCACCTCCAGCGTCTTGTGCATCTCTTCTGATATCTCTTAGGTTTTCAATATCAATCGCATTTCTAGCAGCATTACCTGCAATCTCTGATGCTCGCTCAAATCCGAGGACCATAAACATGCTATTGCCATCAATACTACCTTGCATGAAGATTTCTTTGACAGTATTTCCAAAGGTTCTGCCTTTAGAGGTTACATCGCTGTCGCTATCTTGTGACCAAGCACTGTTGGATACAAAGAGAAAGCTTAGGACAAGAGCGAGAATCGTATTAAGTTTGATTGTTTTCATCATTTCCTCTTAATTATATTGCAAGCGCAAGTTCTACAGATTTTTCTTCAGAGTCATCACCTTGAAAAATTAAAAGAGCGTTGCCTAATAGGTTTTCTAAGTTGTTCTCAATGACTCTTTTAAGTTTTCTGCTCGATAAGTCCGTTACTTCTTTAAGTTCTTTAAAGTGAGCGTTTTTCATATAAGCTTCAATATTTAGAAATTGCTTTTCTTTGTCTGAATTAAAATCAATTCCAATTCTTAAAACTAACGCATCTTTTTCTGGATTGAGTTTTGACTTGTACTTAATGACTGCTTTGTAGTCTTCAATAAGAGTTTCTCCAACCGTTAAATCTGAGTTAACTCCAAGCTTTGCTAGCGTATCACTTGAAAGAAGACCTGGTAGTGCTTCAGCTAGTTCAGCCATTCTTTCATAATGAATAGTGGTAGCTGCTTTAACAGTTCCTTTTTTAAAGAGTCTAAAAGGTAGTTTAATAAGACTAGCTGTTACTCTAAAAGCACCAACAGCTACAGCTGCTACAGTTGTAGCTGCCATGGCAACACCAGTTGAGATCGCTGAATAGGTGATTGTTCCAAGTGCAACAGAGCCCATCACGATAGCTTTAGATGCCATCCAGCCAAGTCTAATAACAGAGCCAGTTGCGCCAATTGTTAATGCTAGGGGAATTCGAATTGCTTCGTAAGCCAGAGTTGCTGGTACTGCTAGTGTTGTGGTTGCAAGAGCGGCAACAAAGCTTACTGGAGCTTCAACAACTAAATAGTAAGCACCCTTAACAGCTGTCCAAGTTGCCAGTCCTGAAAATGCAATTGTTCCAGAAAGGCCATTGCTTGCACTCGCGCGTGCTTCTCTCGCATCATTCATACCGACTTTAAATGATCCTGGGATTTTCTTAAGAGAGCGCCAAGGCCATTTGAAAATATCATCAGCAGTTTCAACAGATAGGCGAGTAGCACGACCAAGGTTGTCGACGCTGTCGCCGTCATGTCGGCTGTTCCAAATGCGACGTCTTTGATTCGCAATCATTCTTGCTGAATCAGAACTCCAGTCTTTTAATTCTTCGATATCAACGGCTTGATCCATTGATCTACCGAAGATCTCACGCGCTTTCTCCATGCCAAGCACCATGAAAAGCTTTTGATCATCAAGACTTCCCTTAATGAAAATCTCTTTTAGTGCCTTACCAAGCTCAATATCTGCATGGGCTTTAGGCACAAAGCTGGTTGAAATGAGTAGTGTAAGAATGCCAAGAATAAGGCTTCTAGCTTTAAGCATAAACGCTCTCCTGCTATTAATAAGTTTTGTGCAGGATAGCAGATCAAGAAATTTTGTTAAGGGTCGTTGAAATTCTTACAATAATGCGTAACGGGCCAGATTCAACGTCAGGAAAAAGCCCACCATATCAGTAATTGTGGTTAAAAGTGGTGATGAGGCTAGTGCTGGATCGACTTTACAACGCTTTAGAATCAGTGGGATTAGGCCACCAACTAAAACAGCTAGAATGGTGTTAACCCCAAGGCCCATTCCTACAACGATGGCCAAGATAGGGTCACCCTTCCATAGAAAAGCTACCAAGCTAAGCATACAGCCCATAGCAAATCCATTTATAAGTCCAACGGAAAGCTCTTTTAAAAAGACGTGGAGATATTCACCTTCTCGAATGAGATCTAGAGCTAGCTCTCTAATTGATACGGCAACAGCTTGGTTACCTGAACAACCTGATAGGTCTGAAATCATAGGCAAAAATACGGCCAGCACAGTGATCTGTTCTAAAACATCTTGGTTCATGGCGATAGCACTAGCGGCCAAAAGGTTTAAGAGAATATTAATAGATAGCCATGACAGTCGTCTGCCCGATCTAACTAAGATTGGTAGATGGCGTAGCTCTTCACCACCAACAATACCACTTGCTTTCAAATAAGCAGACTCGGCATTTTTAGCAATAGCTTCTTTAACATCTTCTCGCTGTACAACTCCTTCAAGTATTCCATGATCATCAACAACGGGAATTCCTGAAAAACCATGATGATCAAAAAATTGATCAAGTCGATGAAGGGGAGAAGCAAGTTTACATGAACTTGGTTTAGAGACCATAAATTCATGCAGCCTTCTTTTTCTTGGTGCTAGAAATATATCTCTAAGTCTTAAAACTCCAATGAGCTTGTCATTAGATTTTGTTACATAAACATAGTGAACTTCATAGTGCGCATACTCTTCACGATTTTTTGCTAGATCGTTAAGAACTTGTTGAACAGTATACGAGCCCGGATAACTTAGAAACTCTGTGATCATTAAACCACCAGCGACATTGTCCGGGTAGCTCATCATAGTTCTAAGTTCAGCTGCATCCTCTGAGTCAAATTGATTTAGAATGGCGTTGGCATCTTCTGTATCAAGAAGAGTAAGAATGTCTGCCTGGTGATCGGAATATAATTCATCAACGATGGCCGCGGCTTTTTCTGGTGTTAGTTCTTCAAGGATGTCTGCAGCTTGCTCATCTGTTACTTCTTCTAAAATATCAGCAGCATCCTCAGGAGAGAGAAGATTGATAAGCTGAATTTGGTTGTAGTGAGGAAGTCGAGAAATTGCACGTGCAGTATCAGTCAGCTGAAGCTGATTTAAAAATTCATTAATAGAAGCTAAGTCACGGGTATCAATGAGTGACTTAAGCTGCTTCCACGGAGCATCCGAAGAAACATTTTCTGATTCATCCATGAATTCTTATCGGATTAACAATGACTTGGCTTAATAAGATTCTTCCATGTTTCCATAGTCATCATTTACTGGATATTTTTCCTCGGGATAGCCGGAGTTATCATCTGGATAAACAGGCTTTTCTTCAGGATAGTCATCGCGGTAGTCATCATAGTTATCCTCTGGTGGGATAACTTGCGGTAGTTGCTGAGGGATTTCTTTAGTTTGTGGCATAGGGGCAACCGAAGGATCGTCTTGATAAGCATCGTAGTTATCAGCTGGTTCATCATCATAATAATCGTCTTGCGACAAAGCGATACTGGAGCCTAAACAAAGAATAAATAGGCTAAAAATGATTTTTTGTTTCATAAATCTCCCCTAAGCCTATTGTATGCCTAGAGGAGCGGGAGGGTCAAACATGAATTATTTGATGACGATATTACAGATTCTGCCTGGAACATAGATCTCTTTAACAATCGTTTTGCCATCTATTTGAGCAGCAACTTTTTCTTGAGACTTAGCCTTTGCTAGAAAGTCCTCTTTAGAGATATCAACAGGGACATCGATCGTTGCTTTTGTTTTACCATTAACTTGCACGGCCATGGTGATGACATCATCTTTAGCTTTTTCAGGATCAAATTTTGGCCATGGCTCATAGGCGAGTGATTCTTTATGACCAAGAATACTCCATAATTCTTCACCCAAATGTGGAGCCAACGGAGAAAGGATTTTTGTATAAGCTTCAGCTGTTTTTCTTGAAACTTGCTTATGCTTTGCTACCTCATTAGTGAAAATCATCATGGCCGAAATAGCAGTGTTAAATCTTAAGCCCTCAATATCTTCAGTAACTTTTTTAATACATTTATGAAGAGCTTTTTCAATCTCAGGATTTTCATCACCATCGTGAAGGCGAGATTGGTCTCCAATTAACTTGGCCGATTTAACCAAGAAATTATAAACACCTTTTACACCTGAGGTTTGCCAAGGCTTAACCTTTTCAAGCGGTCCCATGAACATTTCATAAAGACGTAAAGAGTCAGCTCCAAACTCCTTAACAATTGAATCCGGATTAACCACATTACCTCGAGACTTTGACATCTTTTCGCCGTCTTCACCAAGAATCATTCCTTGGTTGACGAGGCGTTGAAATGGCTCTTTTGTTGAAACGAGTCCTAGATCAAAAAGAACTTTGTGCCAAAATCTAGCATAGAGAAGGTGAAGAACAGCATGTTCAATTCCACCAACATAGAGATCAACTGGCATCCAGTATTTTTCAAGCTGTGTATCCCATGGCTCTTTATCATTAGTTGGATCAATAAAGCGTAGATAATACCAACATGAACCTGCCCATTGAGGCATGGTATTGGTTTCACGACGAGCTTTTTTACCGGTTTTTGGACAAGTGATCCATAGCCATTCATCAATAGTGGCAAGGGGAGATTCCCCTGTTCCTGATGGCTCATATTTCTCTACAGCAGGAAGAGCAACTGGTAATTCATCAGCATCAAGACAACGAACAGATCCATCTTCATATTTAATAACTGGGAATGGTTCACCCCAATAACGCTGACGAGAGAACAGCCAGTCACGAAGCTTGAAGTTAATTTTCTTTTCACCAATTTTTTTATCTTCAAGAAAAGCAATCATCTTTTGAATGCCTTCTTCTTTTCCTAGGCCATCAAGAAAGTCTGAATTGATATGTTTACCATCTCCAGTGAAAGCGGCTTCATTAACATCACCACCTTCAAGCACTTCAACGATTGGAAGCGAGAACTTTTTTGCAAATTCCCAGTCTCTTTCGTCGTGAGCAGGTACGGCCATGATGGCGCCGGTGCCATATCCAGCTAATACGTAATCAGCAATCCAGACTGGAACTTTTTGTTGATTGACCGGATTGATAGCGTAAGCACCGGTGAAGACACCACTTTTATCTTTGTTCAGATCTGTTCTTTCAAGATCAGACTTATGTTTTGTTTTTTCTAGGTAGGCTGCAACATCAGCTTTTTTATCTGCTGTTGTGATTTTGGCTACAAGTGCATGCTCTGGAGCTAATACCATATAGGTTGCGCCAAAAAGTGTGTCCGGTCTTGTCGTGAAAACTTCAATTGAGTCGGGATGAGCTGCTAATGTAAAGCTAACAGTGGCGCCCTCTGAGCGACCAATCCAATTTCTCTGACTTTCTTTAATATTTTCAGGCCAATCAAGTAGATCGAGATCCTCGATCAAACGATCAGCATATTCTGTAATCTTGAGCATCCACTGCTTCATTGGACGACGCTCTACTGGGTGTCCACCAATTTCTGATTTACCATCAACCACTTCTTCGTTGGCTAAAACAGTTTTAAGTTCAGGACACCAGTTGACCGCGATTTCCTCTTCGTAGGCCAGGCCTTTATTATAAAGCTGAACAAAGATCCATTGTCAGTTGCCGTGTAACCTTCTGGGTGACCAACATGTAGCCCCGCGCCAGATGGATACGGAAACATATCGAGAACATAGTACTTAGGCTTAGATTGATCAGTAGTAGCTTTGAACGTCTTGTGATCGTCCCAATAGTCCTGCCATTTCTTTTCAATGTCGTTAAATTTGTATTCCATAGAATTCCCAACTGATCTGTTCAGGTTTAAGCCAATAAGCCAACGAATTCTAACAATTATTTGACGTCTTGGCATTACAAGGCGACGATTTTTAAGCTTATTTTTTTAATAATACTTAAGGAGTCATGGATGAAAGGACTTATTGCTTTAATTTTGATTTTAACTGCCGGCGTTGTTCAAGCTGAAACAACCTTTGAAGCTGGAACTGTTTTCACCTCAACTACTGTTAGTGGCCAAGTTTGGGTGAACTGTCAGAGTCGTCCAAGTGAGCTTCGCTATTGCGCTGGTTATGACCTAGATCCGGGAATGTATACACGTTTAGTCTCTGGTGCTGATGCAGATCGCTTTGTTGTTGAAGCTCTTCATGAAGACGGAAAAGTTGTTAAGAAGAAAGGTAAGTTTAATGCTGAATCTGGTAAATCTGATTCAATTAATCTTTGGATCAGAACTCTTTTCCAACGACCACTACTAGCAATGGGCTCGAACCTTATTCGTTATACACTAACAAAAAAAGGTGATGTGGTTGAGCAAGGAGAATTTAACGTAAGAGTTGATTCTGGTGCTCGCCAAGTTTGTCGTACAGGAACAGTTTGGTCACCAGGTAATGACTGTGGCTCAACTTCTTATGTATGTGACATGTATTTTGATAGATACTGTAATTAAGATTGCAAAGAAGAACATTTTTTAAAGCTAGTTTCACCTTGGCCGCCGTCTTAATTGCTTGGCGCCAAGGTGTTTTAGTTCCTGCTGAAAAAATTCGCAGTAAAATAGCGGAATTTGAGTTTCTAAACAGGAAAGATATCCAACTTCTTCAGTATTTTCTCCCAGTAGTTTTACCTTTTCAAAAATGGACAGTTGAAGAAGTCTCTAGCTTTAGTTCAAGACTAGATATGACAATTTCACTTATGACACCAAAAGTTCAAGGTGATATCAGACAACTTTTTGACCTTTTTGATTTAAAACCAGTTGTGTGGTTTTACGGATTAGCTTCTATTGAGTCGGCTTCTGTCCAAAAAAGATCGCAACTCTTGAGCTCATTAAAAAAATCAAGATTGAAAGACTTTAGGGCCGCCGCAAACGGTTTTTGTGAACTCCTAAGCGCTGTTCATTATAGTAACCCTGACAGTTATAAAGACCTTGGTTATGAAGCACCACTGGAGCTTTTATGATCATTGATGGAAGCCAGGCTTTTTCCAATCAAGAAATCGAAGTCGATTACTGTATCGTCGGTAGTGGTGCCGGTGGGGCTTACGCCGCTAAACTTTTAGTTATGCGTGGCTACTCAGTGGCGATAATT
>CAXBMT010000071.1:0-11207 GCA_963976925.1 uncultured Bdellovibrionales bacterium | reverse complement strand
CAAGAGCTGTCTTATCGATAACTCCTGATTCTTTCATTTCGTAGTAAAGATCGTTACCTTCACGAGTACGCTCACCAACACCAGCAAATACTGAGAAACCACCGTGTTGAGTAGCAATGTTGTTAATCAATTCCATAATAAGAACCGTTTTACCAACACCAGCACCACCGAACAGACCAATTTTTCCACCTTTTAGGTATGGTGCAAGAAGGTCGATAACTTTAATACCAGTGAAGAATGGCTCAAGCTTGGTTGAAAGGTTTTCAAACTTAGGAGCTTCACGGTGAATACCGTAAGACTTCTTTGTATTAATTGGACCAGCTTCATCGATTGGCTCACCAACAACGTTCATAATACGGCCAAGACATTCACGTCCAACTGGAGCTTGAATAGCTTTGCCTGTATCAACAACAGCGATACCACGAGAAAGACCTTCTGTAGCATCCATGGCAATTGTACGAACAACGTTATCACCCAAGTGTTGAGACACTTCAAGTACGAGGTTGTTAGCTTTATCGCTGATAACTTTGTTTGTTAAAGTTAGAGCGTTATAAATTGCAGGAATTTTTCCTGATGGAAACTCGACGTCAACAACCGGCCCCATCACTTGTTTTACAATACCTTGATTTTCGACAGACATTCGTATCTCCTTAACCGTTCAGGGACTCAGCACCTGACACAACTTCAATAAGTTCAGTTGTGATAGCGGCTTGTCTCAATTTGTTCATTTTAATTGTTAGCGCTTTAATTGCATCTTTACAGTTACCTGTAGCATTATCCATCGCTACCATTCTTGATCCGTGCTCAGCTGCAACACCATCTAATAATGATGTAAACATACCTGTTACATAAGCCTCAGGAATAAGTGAATCTAAAATTTCACTTGGGCTTGGATCGTACTTAAAGTCAAAAGGGAACTTTTCTTTAAGCTCTGCTTTTTCACTTCTATCAAGAGACATTGGTAGAACTTGGCGAATTGTTGGCGTAAAGCTAATTGCAGAATTGAACTTGTTATAAGCAACAAGCACTCTTCCAATTTCACCTTGTTTGAACATTTCACCTAATTCTGTAGCAATAGTTTGAATTTCTGCAAATGTCGCGTCACCTTTTTCAAAAGTATATGACTTACCGACATTTACATCATTCTTAATAAGATCGCGTACTTTTCTACCGATGAAGTTAACTTTAATATCAAGATCACTTTCAGTAATAAACTTTCGAACTTCTTTTGCTAACTGAGAGTTATAACCGCCACATAGTCCTTTATTGGCAGAGATAACAAGCAGAAGCGTTCTATTGTTCTCTTTGTTTTCGACTAAATATTCATGATTATAGTCGTTAACAAGAGCTGAAATTGTCTTAATCGTTGTTTCTAATTCTTCCGAGTAAGGACGCGAATTTGTTATCGCTTGTTGTGCCTTAGCAAGTTTAGAAGCAGATACTAACTTCATGGCCGACGTAATCTTAAGAGTACTTTTCGTAGTCTTAATTTTCTTTTTTAAATCTTTGATGTTGGCCATCTTTAAATCCTAGTGTTCTTAAGCTTTGAAATTATTAACAAATGACTTAATGGCATCTGCTAATTTCTTTTCATTGTCATCAGAAACAACATTTTCCTTAGCAAGTGTATTGCGAAGATCTGTGTGCTTAGACTTGATGAAAGTTAAAAGCTCATCTTCTGCTTTACGAATATGTTCAGTAGGAATGCTATCAAGCATACCTTTTGTACCGGCGTAAATAGAGATAACTTGGTCAACTACGTCCACTGGTGCGTATTGTGGCTGTTTAAGTAGTTCAACCAGTCGCTCACCACGTGAAAGCTGTTTACGAGTAGCTTCATCAAGATCTGAAGCGAACTGAGAGAACGCTGCCAGTTCACGGAACTGAGCCAGATCAAGGCGAAGAGTACCAGCAACCTTTTTCATCATTTTCACTTGGGCAGAACCACCAACACGTGAAACCGAAAGACCAACGTTAACCGCTGGACGGATACCAGAGTTGAATAGATCTGATTCAAGATAAATCTGACCATCTGTAATCGAAATAACGTTTGTAGGAATATAAGCAGAAACGTCACCTTCTTGAGTTTCAATAACTGGAAGTTCTGTTAGTGAACCTGCACCTAAGTCGTCTGAAAGTTTCGCGGCACGCTCTAGAAGACGGCTGTGTAAATAAAAGACGTCCCCAGGGAAAGCTTCACGGCCAGGTGGACGACGAAGAAGTAGAGACATTTGACGATAAGCTGTCGCTTGTTTTGTTAAGTCATCATAAACAACAAGAGCGTGACGAGCACTATCTCTATAGTATTCACCAATCGTTGCACCAGTATATGGAGCAAGGAATTGAAGAGGAGCTGATTGAGAAGCTGTTGCAGAAACGACTACTGTGTAATCCATTGCTCCAGCTTCTTTTAGCTTTTGAACAACTTGGCGAACCGTAGATTGCTTTTGTCCGATAGCTACGTAAATACAAACAACATCTTTACCTTTTTGGTTGATGATGGTGTCGATAGCCACAGCTGTTTTACCAGTTTTTCTGTCACCAATAATAAGTTCACGTTGACCACGTCCGATTGGAGTCATGGCATCGATTGCTTTAATGCCAGTTTGCATTGGCTCGTGAACTGACTTACGACCAAGAATACCAGGTGCTTTAACTTCAACTCGACGAGTTTCAGTAGACTTGATTTCTCCGAGGCCATCAATTGGCTCACCGATTGCGTTAACAACGCGACCAAGAAGAGCGTCACCAACGTTAACTTCCACAATTTTTTCTGTGCGTTTAACTGTTGTTCCTTCTTTAATTTCAGGATCGTCACCAAGAACGGCAACACCAACGTTACTTGTTTCAAGGTTTAGAACCATGCCTTTAGTGCCTGTTGAAAATTCAACAAGTTCACCTGACATAACGTTCTTTAGTCCGAATACACGGGCAACACCGTCACCGATGGTTAGGACTGTTCCGACTTCATCAACTTGAAGACGTGCTTCAAAGTTAGCAATTCGGTCCTTGATAATACTGGTAATCTCTTCTGGGTTCATCGACATTATTGACCTCGATTTAGGCGTTTAAGACAGAGTCTTTAAATTGGTTAAGTTGGTTTTCGATTGAAGCATCTAACTGAAGATCTTCGACTGTTACTCTGTAGCCAGCAGCAATGTCTTGATTCTTCGAATAAGTTAATTCAATTTTCTTTCCGATTTTTTCTTCTAAGTATTTTTTAATTTTTTCTACATAATCAGCGTTAGGTGAATCTTCTCCACCTTCAACAGTTCCACGAAGGAAGCCACGCTTATGATCATCAATGACGATAACTTCTTTATAGATCAAAGGTAGAAGAGAAACTCTTCCTTCTTGAAGTAAGAAGTTAAGAAAGTTTTTTGTAATTGCAGATAAGTTTAGCTTATCCATAATAACCGTTAGAACACTGGCTTTTTCTTCTTCGGTAAACACACCAAAGAACAGTAGGCTTTCTAGGTCATTACTTTGATTGATGATTTCGTTCAGTGAAGTAAGCTCATTCGCTACTTCTACTTTCTTGTCTTCACCGATTTGAATAAGTGCTTGTGCGTATGCTTTCGCTACGATTGCTTCTTTCATTTAAACCTCAACGTCCAATTGAATGGACAAGTTTTTCAGTTGCTTTACTTTGTGAGCCTGCATTTGAGCCAATTTTTTCTCTTGTTCTCTTAATGACTTCATCAACAAGGCTTTCGTTTAGTTGCTTTGTTAGTTGGTCCGCTTCATGCTCAACTTTACTCTTAGCGTCTACTTTTAATTTTTGGATAGTTTCAACTGTTTCGTTCTCAATAGCAGAAACGAGTTTTTCACTTTCGTGGTTAGCTTCAGTGATAACTCTTTCACGTTCGCGCTCAAATCCAGACATTTTCTTTTGATAAGTTTCTAGTTTTATTTGTGCTTCTTTATCTTTCTTTTCTGCTAGTTCATAAGTCGACTGAACTTCACTCGCCTGACGATTAAAGTTTTCGCTCAAAGGTTTTCTTAATTTAATAACTAGAAAAGCGAACAAAGCTACAAAGTTAATTGCCGGCCACATTAAATCAAGTGGTGATCCACTACCACCAGCAGCTAATGCGTCGGCAGAGTTCATAACGAGCAAGATTGCTAAATATTTATTCATAACTATTTTCCAGAATTATTGAATGAGTTTATCTACAAGACCGTCTGATAGTTGGTCAGCACTTTTTAAAATGGCTTCACGCTTAGATGAAATCTCTTGCATGAATTCTTTTCTTTTAGCTTCAACTTCTGTCTCAAGTTCTGCTTCAATTTTTTTTAATTCTTCTTTTTGTTTCGAGATAGCTTTTGCTTTTACATCAGAAACTTGATTCATCGCTTGAGCATTTACGCTTTTCATTTTCTCTTCGTATTCAGATGCCATTTTGTCAGCTTCGCCAAATTTTGCATCAGCTGCACCATCAAGTTTCGTTGTCTTTGCTTCTCTTAATTCGAGAACGAATTGAAGTTTATCGAAAAAAAGAGTTTTCAAAAGTGCGAACATAATAAGGAAGACAACGAACTGGTGAGCGATAGTGTAATCAACACCAAGTTGTTTAAAGATGACGACAATTTGATCCATGAATCCTGCCTTAACAAGGCTTTCTTACGAAAGCGTTTAGGATGTGTATCTATGTGATTTTTAGCCACTAATGAATAATAGAGAGGGGGTTTTTCGTCAAGAAGATACGACGCCAGTATCGATATTATAGAAGTTATTTTAAACGCGGTGCTCTTAAATACGATTACTTTTTGTCTCGCATTTTTGTTGTACCGTGGAATATAACGCCTTCCTCAACTACAAGACTAGGAGTTGTGATCGTTCCTTCAAATCTTGCTGGCTTAATAATCTCAACACGTGAACTGGCCTTAATATTGCCCTTCACAGTGCCAGATATAAGGATAACGTTTGCGTTGATGTCAGCATTTACAACTGCACCCTCAGAAACGATGACAGTATCGTTAGAAAAGATACTGCCATTAACGATGCCAGCGATACGCGCAACACCATTAAAAGATAAGTTACCTTCAAATTTGCAACCTTCTTCAATAATTGCTGATATATCGCCCTGATCGCGTCTCATCGATTTTCCTTGGGAAGCTTGGTCCTATGGGACCACTTAGCCGCGCTTCGTCATTAAGTATTCGTAAATATCATTAAACTCTGCCTCATTATTAAACTTCAAGGCAATAGTTCCTTTTCCAGCTTTGCTAGACTTGATCTGAAAGTGAAAGCCTGTATTTTGCTCCAGCTTCTGTCTTACCTGATCAACTCTTTCATCAAGAAATGGGTTTTTCTTAGTTTCTTGGACCGGCTTAATTTTAGACTTCATCAACTTTTCAAGTTCTCTTACTGAAAGTTGCTCAGTCACAGCTGCATTTGCAAGTCTTATGGTTCTTTCTCTGTCTTTCTCAACAGCTAATACTTTTCCGTGTCCGAAAGTTAAAAGTTCCTTTTGCATCATCTCGATAACATCACGTGGAAGTTTTAAAATTCTAAGATAGTTCGCGATCGTTGAACGCTCTTTTCCAAGTTTTTTTGCAACATCATCTTGAGTCATTTGAAAGTCTTCCATTAACTGGAAGTACGCCAACGCTTCTTCAACACAGTTAAGGTCACTTCTTTGAACGTTTTCAATGATGGACATAACCATCTTATCTTTTTCTGTTCCACGCTTAACAACGACAGGAACCTGAGATAAGCCTGCTTTTTTCGCAGCTCTTAATCTTCTTTCACCAGCGATGAGTTCAAAATTTCCACCATCAAGTTGCATCACGATAAGTGGTTGGATGATTCCATTTTCAGTGATTGAGTTAGCCAGTTCTTCAAGGTTTTTCTCTTTGAAGATTTTTCTTGGCTGACCTGGATTTGCTTTAATGCGTGAAACGTCGATCAGTAGTGGTGTATTAACGATTTCAGTTTTTCTAACAATTTTTTCTTCTTGTTCTTGGCGGTTTAATTCCTCTTTAAGCTGTTTGGCCAAAAGCTGATTTGGAGTATCTTGGATGAGTGAGGCGATACCTTTTCCGAGCGCTATTTTCTTTGCCATGATGACGTTCCTTCTAGTTTAAAAATTAATTTAACTGGGATTGAAGCTGTTGATCCAATCGTTCAATCCTTGGAACGTCGGGCAGATTATTTTCTTCTTTTGCAGCTCTAGTTCTCTCTCTAAGTAAAACTTCTTTTGCTAGAGATAAGTATGCTTTTGATCCGGTTGATTCAATATCGTAAAGAATAACTGGCTTACCGAAACTTGGTGATTCAGAAAGTTTTACGTTTCTTGGAATAACGGTTTCGAAAACTTCATTAGTGAAATGATTTCTAATTTCTTCCGATACTTGTTTATGAAGACTCACTCGAGAATCAAACATAGTTAGAAGAATACCTTCCATATTAAGATTTGGATTTAGTGATGAACGAATCAATCTAACTGTATTCATCAATTGCGCTAAACCTTCCATCGCATAATATTCAGTTTGCAGAGGAACAATAAAACTATTTGCCGCGTTGAATGCGTTTAAAGTCAGAAGACCCAAAGATGGTGGGCAATCGATAATAATGTAGTCGTAATCGTCTGCAACTGTAGCGATAGCATTTTTAAGTTTTGCTTCTCTTGCCAATACACTGACAAGCTCGATCTCTGCTCCGATAAGGTTATTATCAGCAGGGGCAACATCAAGGTGTGGAAGCTCAGTTTTATATATACATTTCTTAAGCGGAGCATTTCCAATCAAGGCGTGATAAATATTGGAGTCTTCATGCTGCGCCTTGTCAAGACCTAGTCCTACAGAAGCATTCCCCTGTGGATCAAGATCGATTAAAAGCGTGCGCTTTTCAGCTACGGCCAAGCAGGCTGCCAAGTTAATTGAGGATGTTGTCTTACCAACACCACCCTTTTGGTTGGCCATTGCAATAATTTTAGACATTTAGCTCTCCGACGGTGCGTGTGTGTGAGGTTAAAAATTAAAGAAAATCGCTCGCATTGACAAGATTTTTCTTTAGGTTTGGTGGAATAAATGTTCCACGTGGAACAACTTCATAGCCTATAAGTCTCCGTTTTTCCGTTTCTGGCACTTCAAAATATTCATCTGAAATCTTGGTCCAGTCCTTAATTCCATTTAAATCCTCTAATTGCTCTAAGCCTGGACCTTTATAGAAGAAAACTGTGATTTTTGTTCCACGTGGAACAAAAATTTTAGATAATAGATCTTTAATTTTACCAACTGCCTTGAAAGTAATGACACAGTCTCTATCCATTAAAACTTCTTCTACTCTTTGATGCATCGGTCTTACATTCTTCAAGCCTAAACGATCACAAATCAGTGCAACAGCATCAGCTTTTTTTCTTTTTCCATCAAAACCAACAAATGAGTATTCGGGCTCCCTCCAAGCAAGAGGTACCAATGGAAATCCCCCGCCGAAACCTATATCAACTAAAAGCTTCGTTTCAGCTAGCTTTGCTTGAAAGATACTCGATTGATCGTAGGGAATAAGAGAGTCAACAATCTGCTTATTATAGAACTCTTCTTCATCGAGAATTCTTGTGAGATTTAAACCTGCAAGCTCACCTTTCAGTACAGCCAGATATCTAGATGAAAGATCTCGCATTAAAGAAACTCACTAGCAACTGTAACTAGTGTTGCCGGCCTAATACCTTCAATTCGTTTTAGTTGTCCGAAGGTATCTGGTCTATGTTGCTTAATGCGTTGCTTGCACTCAGTAGATACATTTGGAGAATTAAGGACTTTTTCCCAAATAATTTTCTTATTGCCTAGATTAAGCATTCTTGCAGATTCTTGATTCGCCCTATTGATATATCCATCGTATTTCGTAGAAATAGCAACAGCGGCTATAACCTTTTGGTCAAAGGAAGCGCCTTTAGAGGATAGATAGTTTTCTAGAGCAACAACAGGCCCAGCCTTATCACTGCAAATAATTTCAGATAATTTAGAGTTATTTAACTCTCTCGCAACGTGATGCTTAACCATATTAGCTAAGAGCTCGTACTGAGACATAAAATATAGAATTTTGAGATCTATCTCAGTGTTCAGATCGAGAGACTTTCTGTATTTAGCCAGTCTTACCATTGAATTATCTTCTCTAATAAAGAGGCGATTTTCTGAACGAGCGGTAAAAAGTCTATAAGGCTCATCTCTTTTTAAAGTGACAAGGTCATCGATCAGAACACCAATATAAGATTCTCGACGATCGATAATAAAAGGTTCTCTGTTTATCAGAGTGTGACAGGCATTAATTCCGGCAATCATACCCTGAGCAGCAGCCTCTTCGTATCCAGAAGTACCATTAACTTGACCAGCAAAATACAGACCGGGGATGTCTTTATATTCAAGCGTGTGATCAAGCTCCATCGTGTCTACGACATCATACTCAACAGCGTATCCGTATACTTCGACTTCAGCGTTTTCAAAGCCAGGAATCGAGCGAACAAACTCGAGCTGAACATCTTTTGGAAGTGAACTTGAGATACCATTGGGATAAATACTTTCGCCATCTAGTGTCTCGGGTTCAACAAATACATGGTGATCGTTACGATCTGGATATCTAAAAGCCTTATCTTCAAGTGAAGGACAATATCTTGCGCCCACTGCTTTAATTTTCCCGTTATACATAGGGGAGCGCTCTTTATTAGAACGCACAGTGCTCATAGTGCCAATATTAGTGTGAGTTATATGACACGGGATCTGTGGCAAGAATCTATGTGTTCTTTCGTGCAAAGAAGAGAAGTTCTCCCCTCTAAGATCAGACTCCTGGGGAATCATTTTTTCGAAGTTTAAAGAGGACTTTTTTAAGCGTGGAGGTGTTCCGGTTTTAAATCTATCCGGAAGAGTTTTAACGCCTTCAAATAAATCATTCATTCCGGCAGATGTGGAGCAGCCATGTCTACCGCCCATGGTGGTTTCATCTCCTGTATGGAGTTTTCCATTTAGGAAAGTTCCAGCCGTTACAATGAGCTTCTTCGATTTGAGCAGATCATTGTTTTCTAAAGCGATTTCGAAAGAGTTATGAGATTTAGCAATTTTTAATGCCTTATCTCGAATAATTGTTACGTTTTCTAGTTTGGATAAAAGTAGCTCAGCATTTAAAGCGTATTGATCTTTATCGACTTGAAAGCGAGTTGACTGAACAGCAGGTCCTTTAGATTCATTTAATATACGAATTTGAATAGCAGATCGATCCGCAAGAATTGGCATCAGGCCACCAAGAACGTCCAACTCTCTAACTACCTGTCCCTTACCAACTCCACCAATAGATGGATTACATGGTGTAGAACCAAGCTTCACGCCAGGCATGGAAACTAGCCCAATATTTAAATTATATTGATTGGCTATATATGCTGCCTCTATACCTGCATGGCCGCCGCCCAAAATAAGGATGTCGAATTCCACAAAATTCTCCGAATGTTCCACGTAGAACAATTGCAATTTCAGTGATTTATAGGCAAAAAATCGAGATGCGTCCACTAGTGTGAAAAACTTATGCTCATTTACCTATGCAGAAGTTATTAAAGATATGATGCAATACGTCATCGGGACTAAACACCCCGATTAACTCTTGAGAGAGATTAGAAATAAGCGATAATTCTGATGATATAATAGCTATATCGTCAATTTCATTAAATAAATCATTAAACTTTTTTACTTTTAATGATATTTCTTTAATTAGCTCTCGTTGTCTAGAAACAATAATCGGACTACTTTTAGTAAGATTATCATACTTAATAGAAGCTAAGATATTGATTATACGAATTAAGCTGTCATGATAAACGCCTGGTTCTATAGGACCATCAATAGAAATTGCCCCGATAGGACCACTCGCCAACCTTGCCCCTATAGAACCAGAATCGAAAAGTGGTTCTATAGGACCACCACCGAAATCTGCCCCCATAGAACCAGACAGATGTTGCCCCCATAGGACCACGGGAACATCTGCTGGAAGATCAGGTTTTAACTTTAAAAAACACTCAGAAAAATCAACTTGATCAGCATGAGTGATAACAATTAAATCGAAATCTTCACTTATGGAATTAGTGTTGTTTTTAAGAAATGGATTGAGAACCAAAATCTTAAAAAACGAAAAATCAATTTGCTCTTTAGATCTCTTAATACCCTCTTGCTCTACGAAGTTGGTCGCCTTACGAATACCGGCCGTATCAACTAAACGAACTCTACCAAAATCTAAAGGTAAAGACTCACTTAAAAAATCTCTTGTTGTTCCCTCAACATCTGAAACAATCGCTCTATCTTGATTAACCAGAAAATTAAAAAGTGTGCTCTTACCTGCATTTGGCTCTCCAAAAAGAACAATACTAGGCTCTAATAATGAACCAATTGGTGCCAGACAACGTGAATTAAGTTCACTGGTAAGTTTAACTAATTTGTTTAAATGCTTATTTTGAAGACTAGAAATTTGATCGCTACCAACATCATCAGAAAAATCAATTGCCAGCTCTACAGAAGCAACCAGCTCTACTAAAGTGTTAAAAAGCTCTTGATACTTAATATAAAGCTCGCCATTTAATTGCGATAAACCTTGTTTGAAAATAAAATTAGAATCGGCGTTTAAAAGTAAATCTAAGCCTTCAACCTGGGAAAGATTTAATTTGCCGTTTTTAAACGCTCTATAAGTAAATTCACCTGGCTTTGCTCTCGTAAAATTAAAGTTTAACGTGATGTAATCAATAATTCTCTCAACATTTAGAATATTTCCATGGACTGAAATTTCTAAAACATTTTCACCGGTAAAACTATTAGGCGCAGGAAAAAAGGTGGAAAGAACGTCGTCAAGGACGATACCTTGATTATCAATCAGATTTACATGAATTTGTTTTCTTGGAGAAAATACTGATGCTGGTTTATCAAAGAATGTTTTAAACTCAGAAAGTGAATCAAATCCACTTAAACGAAGAACCGCTAAACCGGCGTTACTTTGCAAGCAAGTGCTACAAGCAACTATAGGTCCAGCAGAGTAATCCATCTTAGTCTACAGTTTTATAAACAAACATCTGTTGGGCCATACCAAACAGTGTCGATACAAAAATATATAAAACCAAACCAGAAGGAAGATCTTTCATTATAAAACCAAAAATGATTGGCATGAAAGTCATAACCTTCTTTTGCATAGGATCGGCAACGGTTGTTGGAGTAAGTTTTTGCTGAAAAAACATAGC
>CAXBMT010000070.1:0-11256 GCA_963976925.1 uncultured Bdellovibrionales bacterium | reverse complement strand
GAGTGCACCGGCGCCAGAGATCAGCATAGCGACACGATAACCATTAACATAAAGACTTGAACCAAGGCCCAACTCCTCATCGCTTAGACTTTCCCTTCGATAAGCATCAATCACGATATCTTGAGAAGAGCTAAAAAATGCTACTAAGAACGACATTGCCAATAGCAGAGTCAGACTATTTAAAGGATTAAATAAACCGACGCTGGCAATACAAATAGCTAAGCAAATCTGAATGAGGACCAACCAACCTTTTCTACGTCCTAAAAATTTTGGTACGAACCTATCAAAAAGAGGAGCCCATAAAAACTTGAGAGTATAAGGAAGACCTAAAAGAGAAACTAGACCGACGCCTTCAAGCGAGACACCTTCTCCGCGCATCCATGCCTGTAAGGTTGAGCCCGTTAAGAGAAGCGGTAAGCCCGAAGCCATGCCCATGACAAAAGCGATGAACATTCTTTTCGAAAACATTTGCTGCCATACAGACATAGCTCTTCCTAAGTTAGATTAGATAGTTAACAAAATTGTAGGTAAAAGCCTTAATAATGTCTAAAGATTACTGAGCAAACCAGCATAGAGGCCTCGCCCCCGAAAATAGCTCTCCAGTATATGGACATGCTCTGCTACTGTAACAAAGAGAACCTTGAAACAAAGTATCAAGACGGCATTGTGGAGCTGGATGTTGCACGGTTATTTGTCTTACTATAGATTGATCGGGCTCGTTAATATCTGGTTTTTTCCCTCTTCGCCCTCTTCTTCCTTGTCCTAAAGATGAAATAAAATTGCCAACCTTATTCGATATAAATGAGTTTCTTAAACATAAATCATCAATACCACATGCTTGATTCATGACGGGTAATATTTCGTTTTCAAGAACAAAAGATCGATTATCTTCATTTTCATATAGCTTTTTTAAACACTGATGTGTTGCGAAGTAGTCTGCCTGCCCTTCAACTGAAACCCATGCTCTATCAGAAGGTGGATCAAACTTATATGGTGATCCTCCAATATGATGACCTAGCTCATGACAAAAAATGGCAGCAAAGATATCAACATCAAATTTACGATGAGAGATTAATCCTCCATAAAATTTAATAATCCAGTTATTATCGACACGGCTAGCAGTTGCATTAACGGTTGAACTATCTAGCACATACTCAACGACTAGATTTCCGCCATGTTGCTCGATTTCAGTTATATAGATGTCTTCGATTTTTTTTTGTAACTCTTGAAATTCCTGAGGAACACTTTCTTTCTTGATAGCCGAAAAGTTTTCTAACTCAATAGGATAATCAACTAAGTCAGCGAAACTTGTTTGAGAAAAGATGAAAAAACTTAATCCAACTAAATATTTCAAAACTACTCCCACTCAATCGTACCAGGAGGTTTAGAAGTAATATCATAAACCACTCTCGTAACACCTTTAACTTCATTACAAATACGGCTTGAAACTGTAGTTAAAAGCTCTCTAGGAGCATCTGTCCAAGTCGCCGTCATACCGTCTCCGCTATTAACCATACGAACACAGATGACCTCTTCGTAAGCTCTAGCATCACCTTTCACTCCAACTGTTTTAACTGGTAGAAGTACTGTGAAGGCTTGCCAAGTTGCTTCGTAGAAATTTTGATTATGAAGCTCTTCAAAAAGAATTTGATCACTTGATTGAACTTTTAAAACTCGCTCAGGTGTAACTTCACCTAAAATGCGCACTCCAATTCCGGGGCCTGGAAAGGGATGACGATGAACCCACTCATGTTTTAATCCAAGTTCTTCACCAAGGCGCCTGACCTCGTCTTTAAACAAAAAGCGAAGTGGCTCTAATAGCTTAAGCTTCATTCGCTCAGGCAATCCACCGACATTGTGGTGAGACTTAATGGTGGCCGACTTTCCACCTTTTTCATGGGGTGAGATTGATTCGATAACGTCAGGATAGAGAGTCCCTTGTAAAAGATGTGTAAAGTTAATACCACGATCTTTTTCATAGCTATGAACTTGCTCTTCAAAGACTTCAATAAAAGTAACTCCGATGGCTTTACGTTTCTTTTCAGGTTCATCAATACCATCGAGTTTTTTGTAGAAAACTTCTTTTGAGTCGAGCACTGTAATATTGAGATCAGTGTGTTCTTGAAGTGTTTTAATATGTCCGTGATCTTGTGGTCTAAGCAGTCCGTTATCGACAAAGAAGCAATGAAGTTTATCGCCAAGTACACGATGGGCCAACGTTGCTGCAACAAGAGAGTCAACTCCTCCAGAGAAGGCACATAAAACATTCCCATCACCTATAGACTCAACTAGTGCCGTAGCTTCTTTAAGCATTTCGCTTTCGTCCCAGTCTTTTTCTAGTCCTGCGAGTTTTTCATAAAAATAAGCGAGAATCTCTTTTCCACCTTCACTATGATCAACTTCGGGGTGAAATTGCAGACCCATAACAGGTCTAGACTCATGAACCATAGCCGCTAAAACTTTATTATGAGATTCCATGGCGCGTTTGAATCCCTTTGGTACGTCAGTCACTGTATCAAAGTGAGACATCCAAACTTCTAGATCACCTTTTACACCTGGAATACTGAATCCATCAGTCGTATGAATTTTCGTATGTCCGTATTCTCCTAGTAATCCTTTTTCAACTTTGCCACCAAACTCTCTTGCCATCAATTGCATGCCATAACAAATACCTAGGACTGCCATTTGATCTTCAGAGAAAAACTCGTGATAAATTTCTTTATCTTCTGAAACGGAGTCTGGCCCACCTGAAAGAACCAGAGCTTTTGGTCTTAAACCTTTTAGCCATCTTTCTTTTGCTTGGGATACCGTCATGATCTCTGATGAGTGACCAAGCTCACGAGTTTTTCGTGTAATCAATTGAGTATATTGACTTCCAAAGTCTACAATCCATATTTGGCGAGAAACCATTTAAAAAACCTTCGTTATGAAATTGAATAATTAGGAGCTTCTTTTGTAATGATGACATCGTGAGGATGACTTTCTTTTAAAGATGCTGCTGTAATGCGGATGAACTGAGCTTTCTCTTTTAATTCAATTAAATTCTTCGCTCCGATATATCCCATACCAGATCTAAGTCCACCAAGAAGCTGATAGATATTACTTGAAAGCGATCCACGATAAGGAACCTGTCCTTCAATTCCTTCAGGTACAAGTTTACCAAGATCTAAAACTCCGGCCTGACCGTAGCGATCTTTACTTCCTAGAACCATCGCACCAAGTGAACCCATACCGCGGTAAACTTTATATGAACGTCCTTGGTATAAAACCATCTCGCCTGGAGTTTCATCGGTTCCAGCAAAGAGTGATCCGATCATGACCGCAGAGGCTCCTGCGGCAAGAGCTTTGACTACATCACCAGAAAATTTAATGCCACCGTCAGCAATGAAAGGAACTTTCGCAGCTTCACAAACTTCGCGAGCTTCCATTAATGCTGAAAGTTGAGGAACACCAATACCGGCAACAACACGAGTGGTACAAATTGATCCAGGACCAACTCCAACTTTAATGCCATCAACGCCGGCTTCAACTAGAGCTTTACAAGCAGCTCCTGTTGCAACATTACCAGCGACGATATCAATCTCTGGAAAGCTCGTTTTTAAACTTTTAACCATATTGATAACGCCAACACTATGTCCGTGAGCAGTATCGACAACAAGAGCATCGACTCCTGCAGCGACGAGGGCTTGAGCTCGTTGCATTTCTTTATCGCCAACGCCAATAGCTGCAGCTACACGTAAACGACCAAGTTCATCTTTATTAGCATAAGGATGGGCCATTGTTCTTAGAATATCTTTAATCGTAATCAGACCTTTAATATGACCTGCCTTATCGATGACTGGCAGCTTTTCAATTCTATGCTTATGTAAAAGCTTTTTAGCTTCATCAAGCTTAATCCCCTCGGATGCAGAGATTAAGCGATCAAAAGGAGTCATCACGTCTTCAACTTTTTGATCAAAGTTCGTTTCAAAACGCAGGTCTCTTGAAGTTAAAATTCCTATAAGTTTTTTTTCATCATCGACAACTGGAACACCTGTAATCTTGTTTTGCGCCGTCAGTTCTAAAACTCTTTTAAGACTCCACTTTGGCCCAACCGTAATTGGATCGAGAATCATACCGGCTTCATACTTTTTTACATTTTGAACTTCTTTTGCTTGGTCTTCTGCACGCATGTTCTTATGAACAACACCAATACCACCCTCTTGCGCCATCACAATGGCGGTTCTTGATTCGGTTACAGTATCCATCGCAGCTGAGACGATTGGAATATTCATGGGAATTCGTTTTGAAAAACGAGACTCTAATACAGCATCTGCAGGTAGAATTTCTGAATAGCCAGGCTTTAAGAGAACGTCATCGTAAGTCAGAGAATCTGTTAGTTGATTCGATGCCATTTTTTGGACTCCAAGATCATGTGAACTTGGAGAAAATGATACCTAAATTGCTATGGTTCAGCTAGGAAAGTTAAGATTAATATCCTTCGACGTAATCCTGATTAAAAGACTTAAGTTCATTGATGAGCTTATTAGTCTCTTGTGAATGACGCATCTGGTTTTTGTATTCTTTCATAAGCTGGCTCTCGAATGGATCGCCTTTCACACTTGGAGGCGCTGCCACTTTAGGAGCAACGACTGAAGCTGGCGCTCTTACTTTGACTTTTTTTGCGGCCACTGGCGCAGGCTTAGACTTTGCACCAAAGATTTTGATCTCAACGTTGCTAGGCTTTACATATTTAGGAGCCCACTTTTTTGGCTTTGGCTTTTTTACAACAAGTTTTGGAGCATAAAGCTTTAAAAGATCTTTATCCATATCTGTATCGAGTTTTTCTTTAGCTGTTGGTTGATTAGTCGTCATCTCAACCGCTGGTGCCGCCATGACAGGAGCTTCGAGCACAGATGCGATATTACGCTGTGGCTGTATTCCTACAGGCGCTGTTTGATCGACATTTTTAAATAAGGCTACGACTTTATTATAAGACTTATAACCGATTGGTGTTCCCGCTCTTGGAAATCCCTCAGTTTCGTCCATGTTAATGAAAGAAAACTGACCCTCAGAAATTGTCTGAGCAAATTCTTGGCTAAAAGCATTGGCAAATTGCCATTGACCTTTTTTAACTAAAAGCTGTGATTTACCACTAGCTCCATTAAATGAAACAATCCCCTCGCCGCGCTTAAAAGTTGCAACGGAATTGGCTGTCTGAACACTGAAACTTTGACTATCTTGAAAAGACTGGACCCAAAGGTATCCGTCTTTAAGTTGAACTGATTTATTTAAAAACTGAAGGTGACCTGATCCGGCCAAGTGATACTTATGATCAAAGTAATCAGACAAAGTCATTTGAGTATAAACTTCAGAGAACGCTGGGATCTGATCACCATTATGTAAACTTTTAGTCTTACCATCAACGCTGTAAAAAGCGCGACCAATAAGATTGTTCACAACGGCCACTGCACTGGCAGCACTTGCTTCAAAACAAAACAAAGCCGCAAGGGCTAGAGTAATAAAGCTAGAGTGACTTGTATTTTTGTACGATTTTTTCATAATGCCCACTTAAAATATTCCATTCAGGAGTATTGCGATATTTCTTACGAAACTCTTCAGCTGTTTTAAAGAATGCTTGTTCGTCACCTAGTTTTAGGTGAGTCATTGCGATCCAAAGCTTTGCTCCACGATAAAACTCTGAAGCTGGATACTTGGCTAAAATTGCGCTCATATGTTGAATCACCCACTCCGGATGTTCACCAGACTCATAAGCTGAAATGCCGGCTTTAAATAAGTATTTATCATCCATCTTTTCGTGCCCTGGATAGTAAACACTTAGAGCATGGTAATACTGAGCAGCTTTTTCAGAGTTCTTTCCAAACTCTTTTTCTGCAACTGCTAGAAGATCGTTTGGTTTCCATTTATAAACATCAAACTCAACAAGGTCCTTTTGAACTTTGAATGATGGAACACTTGCTGGTATTCGCATTGTTGAAGGTGTTTGCTTTTCAAGTTCTAGATGCAGAAATTGGTTCTTAGACTTTAAGGTTTGAACCTCAAACTTAAGACTTACAATTTCAGCTTGTAGCTCTCTATTTTGCTTGGAAAGAGTCAGCGCTACATTTTCATAGCGATTGATCTGTTTGGCTTTATTTTCAACATGAGATGCTAATTCACACCCAGTGCTTGAGAGAATAATTGCCGATAAAAGACTAAAATATGTCCAACTCTTCATGTGTTTCTCCTGCCCCGAATCTAATAAGTCCGGTCATTTCGAAACATTTATCGGCGAAATAGGGAAAATAATTAATCAAACCAAAAAGATTGATTAATTAATATTGAAAGTCCTTGAAAATACGTTGGATAACGGGAATTCCGTCGACGAAAGGAGCTGGACCAGGTTGTAGGAATATTGCTGGATCAAGCTCGAATATCTGACTATTTTTAACGGCTGAAATCTTATCCCAACCTTCTCGCTTTTTTATACTTTCAATATCAACAGGCTTGCCGCACCAGCATCCAAGAATAATATCTGGATTTTGTTTGATCACTTCTTCACTTGAAACTGATCTATCTTTTGCTAACGAGCCGTGAGACTTTGATTCAAAAATATCAATTCCGCCACATGCTTGGATGATTTGTGAAAACCAGCGAATGCCACTAAGCATTGGTTCATCCCACTCCTCGATATAAACCTTTGGCCTACGATCAAATTGAGCGGCCAATTCCTTAGCACTTTCAAGTTGCTCTTCAAGGTGAGCGACATAGTCCATTGCTGCTTTTCTCACACCACAAAGAGAGCCTAATGCTAAAATATAATCAAGTATCTCATCCAAGGTACGGTGGTTCGCAATCCAAACATTAAGACCCATTCCAATAAGGTCCTTGGCAATATCTTTTTGAATATCAGAAAAACCTAAAACTAAGTCTGGTTTAGATTCGACAATTTTTTGTAAATTAGCATGAGTAAATACTGACATAGTAGGAAGCTTTTTAGCCTCAACCGGTCTTTCCACAAAGGCTGATACCCCAATAATTCGATCTTGTAGCTCAAGCGCGTACATGGTCTCAACACTTTCTTCAGTCAAACACACAACGCGGCGTGGATAATCTCTAAGACGCATTTTTACTCCTAAGAACGAGGCGTGTAGGATATATGTCAACGCGTCGTCAAAACTTAACTCTTACAAGACTAATTGTGAAAATAAAGTAAAATATGACGATAGAATACACTAAGAATGAATGAAACTAAATGATCGCTTTAAAAGGCATTAGACGGACTCATCTATGAAAATTATTGCTTTGCTCACTTTACTCATCTCAAGCTTTGCTTTTGCCAGTTCACAAGACAGCAATATTCCCGATGTTTTAGTAAGGCTTTCAGCGACACACTTAAAAGAAAAAAATCTTCTGGCCGTCAGTTTTGAAAATGCTCCTCACTGGCATACCTACTGGAAAAACCCAGGTGACGCCGGACTTCCAACAACAGTGACTTTTACGATCGATGGACAAAGCGTTGACCTGGTTGAAAAGGAATGGCCGACTCCCAAAAAATATATTGAAGAAGGTGATATTCTGGCCTTTGGATATGAGAATCGTTATCACGCCTTTTATAACCTGCCACAAGACTTCTTAGATAGAAACCAAGGTAAGACTCTTAACGGACAAGCGACATGGCTTGTGTGCAAACATGTTTGTATTCCAGGCAGAAAAAACTTCACCACAACAATTTCAGATAATATGAAGTTTTCTGTTGATGGAGATACCTATACACCAACAATAAGTGAGCTCAATGAGGCTTTAGAAAAACTTCCTCAACCAGCGCAGTGGCCTATCGACCTTGATATGATCCTGTCTCTTGATTCGGCCAAGAAAGATCTTGTTCTCTATGCCAACTACTCTAACGAAGTTAATAAGCAAGAATACGCCGAAAATAATTTACTTATTCCTTACCCAAGAAATCTTTTAACTTTTAAAAGAGAGCAATTAAGATCTGACTCAACAGATTTATTGTATGCAAAACATCCGATCGAGTGGGATGGAGAATATGAAGAACCAGAGATCGATCTTCCTGCAGATGGACAGTTTGAAGAGCCGTTAACATTAAAGTTTCTTTTCTATGACCCGAGTGATGGGATAACTAAAGTTATTACTAAAAGCTTTAATCTTTTTACTCTAGATAATTCAGGTTCAGAACAGTTTTTTACTTCATTAAAAACTCTAACGAGTTCACAAGTCGATTCTGGTGAAGAAGCAGCAATAGCTTCAACTCAAGACTCACGCTCTCTTTGGAGTTTCTTATTATTGGCTTTTTTAGGTGGTCTAATACTTAACGTCATGCCATGTGTTTTACCGGTCATCACACTTAAACTTTATGGGATGATTCAACATCAAGGCGAAAGTCGTAAACGTATCTTCAGACATAATCTTTTTTATACGCTTGGAATTCTTTCGACTTTTGCACTTTTAGGAGCATCAGTTTTAATTTTAAAAAATGCTGGTGAAACAGTTGGCTGGGGCTTTCAATTGCAATCCCCTCGTTTTGTCCTCCTCATGATCATTATTCTATTTATCTTCTCATTAAATCTCTTTGGATTATTTGAGTTTGCCACTCCAGGTGGCAGAAAGCTTGGAGGAGTAGCGCTTAAAGATAGTATGCTTGGAGACTTTCTAGGCGGTGTTCTAGCAACAATCCTTTCAACTCCATGTAGTGCACCTTTTCTTGGAACAGCGCTCACCTTCGCCTTCACAGGCGGAGATCAAATGATCTTTTTAGTTTTTGGCTTTGTTGGGCTTGGGCTTGCTTTTCCTTTTATAGTCACGGGACTGTTTCCAAAGACAATTGCCTTTCTACCAAAGCCTGGCATGTGGATGGATCATCTGAAAAAATTCTTAGGCCTAACCCTTATTCTTACATTAATTTGGCTATTTGACGTCTTTGGCGCCTTAGTCGATACAAGCATCCCTGTACTAAAGCTTCATACAATTCTTGCTCTAATCTTCTTTGCCTTTTTCATTAGAGCGACTATTACAAAGCGTAAACTACCAAACCTGTTAGCTTTTACAATTCCACTCTTAATGGTCGTGCAGCTTCTATCTTCCACCATGAGCACCTCAAACGCATCAAATGGTGATCTTATGGCGACTAAGCAAAAATCAGGACTGCCATGGGAGAAGTGGTCAGTTACGAAAATGGAACAATTGAGAAGTAATAAAACTAAAACCTTTATCGACTTCACGGCCAAGTGGTGCTTTACCTGCAAGGTTAATGAGAAATTAGTTTTAGATACATCAGCTTTTGAAAGCCTAGTCGAAGAACAGGGAATTACCCTGCTTCTAGCAGATTGGACCAAAAGAGATGAAGTGATCGGAAATTGGCTACAATCTCAGGGTCTAGTCGGTGTTCCGGCTTACTTTGTCATCAATGAAAAAGGTGAACTTATTAATTTAGGTGAAACAATTACCATTAATGAGATTAAGCAAGCATTCTAAAGACTGATAAAATTGACTGAGGAAGATCTCCTGAATTATTTTCAACAGTCGCTAATAATTTTATAAAGTCGCCTTCATAATTATCATGGGCAATCTGACTCATATTTTTTCTTGGATCTAGATCGCCCTCATCGACTTGATAAAAAGAACCTTCCTCTCCTAAGCTCCAAGTCCAAAGTCTTTTTGAGCCATCTTCTTCAAAGCTAACTTCAATGCGTTTGATCTCTTCACTTTTTGCATCAGACCAAGTCATGACATCCATATTAACGTCGCTAAACCATCGTTTGGTCAGTCCAGAACTGTCCTGTTTGGTGTTTTTAAACTCTTTTAAGCTCAATTAGCCCTTCTTTGCTGGTTTATTTAAGTCTAACGGCTATTTAACCGAAATGATTAATATGAAAAGACTACTTTTTGTCATTTTACCATTTATTCTTCTTTCTTGTGGCGACGAACTAAAGACCAGAAGAGTCAGTTCAACATCAAATCCTAATAGCAATGGTCTTTCTATCGAAACTTGTGAAGCAGTCTATAAACCTGTTTGTGGTCAACCACCAATGCCAGTCTGTGCACCAGGTTTTTTCTGTGCAACGGTCATGCCGGCACCAAAGACTTATGATAATGAATGTCAGATGACTAAAAGTGGTGCAACGTTAATTAGCGAAGGCGCTTGCGCATTTAATTAATCAACTTCAAATCTTGAAGGAGATTGCATTAATCCCTCGATAACCATTCTTGGATCAACATCTTCATATAAAACTTTATAAACACCCTCAAAGATACGAGCGTGCACGTCGTACTTTTCAGACAAATGATGAACTGCCAGTGTTGTTTTATAACCTTCAACAACAGAGCGCTGAGAAGAAATAATATCTTTCGCTTTTCTACCTTTGGCGATTTCGATACCAAAAGACTTATTTCTTGAAAGCTCACCCGTGGTGGTGAGAATTAAGTCTCCCATTCCAGATAAACCATAAAAGGTTTCAGGACGAGCGTTGAACACTTTTCCAAACCTAAGCATTTCAGCAATTCCACGTGTAATCATGGCCGCGCGAGTGTTGTGGTTAAAGCCAAGCCCTTCAACAATACCACCAGCAATGGCGAGAACGTTTTTCAAAGCTCCACCTAAGAGCACACCTTTAACGTCATAACTTGGAAGTGCTTTAAAATAAGCGCATTCTAAAAGATTAGAAACATCTTCTAGTCTGCCTTTATGTCTGCCGGCTAAAGTTACAAGTGTAATCTGTTCTTGAATAATTTCTTTAGCAAAACTTGGGCCCGAAAGAAAGAGAATATTTTCTTTGTAGTCATTAAAAAAATCAAAGAAGAGATCGTCTGATAGCTCAAGAGTACCCGGATCGATACCTTTTGACAGAGAGACAAGAGGAATCCCCTCTTTAAACATTTTGATAAAGCGTTCTTTATTCTCACTAAAGAACTCGCGAATCGCCGCTGCTGGAAGACCAGAAATAATTAGCTTATTTTCATGTCCTTTTAACTTCTCATCGAGTTCACTCCAGTCTTTTGCTGCAGAAATATTATCTGCCAACTTTAGTCCTGGAAGGTAAACCGAGTTTTCACCGCTATTGATAGCTTCATAAATATCGTCGGATCTAACCTTGATAACAACTTGATCGACTGACTTAGCTAAGATACTTGCGAGGGCTGTACCGAAAGCTCCACCACCAATAACGATTCCTGCGGTTTTCATAATGAGATGACTCCTTCAACAGTTGCAACTTTTCGATATAAATCTAAGACATCTTCACTAGAATCCATGATTTT
>CAXBMT010000069.1:0-11319 GCA_963976925.1 uncultured Bdellovibrionales bacterium | reverse complement strand
TCATGTACTTTCCCTTAGTTAGGAAAGTGTCTACTTGAAATGGGGGTTACAAACAATTTGTTGATTCAGGTTCTTATATTTGCGGTAGTTCTATAGTTAAAGGAAATGCAAAAATATATTCTGGAGTTAAATTATCAAATGGAGTAAGAATTAATGGCTGTAATACCAAAGTAAGTGGCCCTGTTATAATTGATGGTGATATTTCAATTGGAAGTGAAGAATGCTTAAATTCTGATATAAAGGGAATTAGTATTTCTAATGATAATTTTTTGTCTGGAAGTATCGAGAATCGAAAGGGCTTTGTGATAGGAGAAAATATTGTAATTACCGGAAATGTAGATATTATTTCTTCAAATCTACTTGGAGAAAATATAATTATTAATTCCAGTGGCATTGATGAAAATATCACTATTAAAGACTCTGTTCTAAAGTCAAATGTCCTTATGAGTGGTAACTCTTGGGTTAGAAGCTCTCCTTTAGGAATTGAAAATGCTAGTTTTGTTGGTCCTTCTGCATTAGTAAGCACAGGTAATTATGATCACCGTTTACAGTTTGAAGGAGGCATAGTAAAGGGAGCCTCTTCTGTTGATAGAGTTGCTATGAGTGGTTTTGCGCTCGTAAGAGGAAATTATTATGGAAAAACAATTGTAAATGGCTTTGGTACGCCTCTTCGCACAAATAATCAAGAGGTTGAGGAATACCATGTACCAAACTTTTCTGGTTCAGTTTCAGATTCAAGCCTTTTGGGTAATTTTTCTTTTAGAGGTACAATCTTTAATGATGTCACATTAGATTTAAAAACTGCTGAAGAGCAGTGTTATGATATTAATGGCAAACCTCTTGGGAATGGAAAAACACTAAGGAGGTCAAGATTTAACTATGCTACGAGAGGAAGAGGAGAGACTTATAGTGGTTTTTGGGATATAGGGTCTAATCAAATCTCTTTAAAGCGCCCATCTGTCTGTGGTGAGCCAATAGTGAGAGATGTGTGTGATAATCAGTATCCTCCCCTGTGTCAAAAAATTGAATTATAGTTTATAATATAAAGGATATTTTATGTTAATGAAATTTGTGATTTTAATTCTGATTGCCCCTTTTTTGGCAAGAGGAGATGACGACTTCAACTCTAGGACTGCTTTAAAAACTAAAACGGAAATTGAATTGTATAAGATTAAGAACGATTTACAGGTTGAATTGAAAGAAAAAGCTCAGAGAAAAAAGTACAATATACGAAAAGAAACTCAATCCACGATAGATCAAGGTAATAACAGCGAGTTGAGTTATGAAAATTAGGAATTTAATTTTTTTATTTTTTGTCTTCTATATTAAACAACTTACAGCTCAAATCATTAATACTGTCCCTTTAAATTATTTCGCACTCACTTTTGAAAATGTAGTAGATGGACAGGTTGCAATGAGACTTAAGGACTGTCAGGAGTTGAATGAAATTCAAGTGTTTACTTTCGATAATAAAGTTCTAAAAGCAAAAATTGTTAAAACTGAAATGCACAAAGATGGAAAAGAATTAATTAAAGATGGAAAAAAATATACAACAACACCCTGTCGAAAAACTTTTCAACTTGAGGCTCCAGTTAAAAAGGGTGTAATAGCAGCCGTTCATATTAAGGATGAGGTTTCTGATTTTAAAATATATAAATGGAATGTTAAAAAAACAGTTGAACAAGATTTACAAAAAGTTTCCACAGGAAAACGAATTGAATCTCTAAGTAAGGACGAACCCTTGAGTTATGCATTTAATGAACATGGAAAACTATTTGTTGGTATACCAAGTAATTTAAATGCGAAAAAAAAATTGAGTAATTTTAATTCTAAAAATAAGCATTCTTATAGTATTTGTGAAACATTTACAAACAAGAATATGTTGAAAGTTTTCTGCTCAACAAATGATAGATTTTACTCTCCAGTTTTTCTAGAATACTTTTTTTCAAAGATTGATGAGAGTGGATATTTTGATGGTTATTATGGAAGAATTCTATGGGATTTTAGAGGATATGCGGGCTTAGTTGGTGAAATAAATATTAACAAAATAAAATACTATATTTTAGTTAGGAATGGTTGGGTTGTTTTTTATGATCACATAACAAAGAGTACGACCGATTCTAAAAATTTGCTAACTGATCATCGTTGGTATTTTGGTACAGTTTTAAAACCTGAATTGGTTAAGAAACTGCGAACTAAATAGATTTTAATAAAACACTTTTTATATCATGTTGATTTCCTCTATCTATATTTGAGAATACCATTCAGACACTATCCGTTTTTTTGGCGAAGGTTTCGATGAGCATGGAAATATCGCTTCAGATGCCTCAAGAAGTTATGTTTTTGATTGGAATAACCGATTAAGAAGTGTAACGAAAAGCTCAGAAGCCACCACGGTTGATATTGATCAGTATTTCACAAATCTTTGTGAATCATTAATTTCAATTTAATATATTATCAGTATGTTAGTTCACTCGCTTTAATAAAAGTTTGTGAACTTCACAAAAACTTGTGAATTGACAAATTATAAGCCCTCGAAATTCTATTCAGTTTTCACAAAAGTTTGTGAAAATTCGTCGTATTTTCTATATACGCTCCAACTTTTTTTGACCTATTTATTAATCACAAATTTAGAAAACCTTGATTATTTCAAGGTCACATAGGTGGTCACATAACGCTTTATAAGTTTTGCCCCTGCCTGATTTCCCTTTTGATCTTGGGTATTTACAACGGAGCTAGATTGACTACCCCCTCTCAACAAGTTTTGAGGAGGTAGTCAATCTAGTCCTAGTAAATAAAGTGAGGATGGAAAATCAGGCAGGGAAGTAAGTATGAAAAATAAATTAGCAGAGGAGGTAAAAATGGAGAAGGGATCGGAAACGGAAACGGGAAGTGAGGCAAGTACAAAAAATAAGGGCAGTTATAGTGCGAAGTCAGTGGTTGTTAATAAAAATAAAGGGAGTCGAAAAAAGAAGAAAGAGTTGCTCATCACTAAAGATCAGAAGCGGTTCTTTGTAGATTACTCTAGTGATGTGAAAAACCATAAGCTTGTTGTGTCTTTTTTAGAGCAGGCTAATAAAAAAGAGCATGGTAGAGAGATCGTTTTTAAGGATTTAGTTGATGTGGCGCTTGGATTAGTCACGGCAAAAGACATTGAGAAGCTCAAAGAAACTTCCTTGGACGAAATGGATAAAGTGCAGCTCCTTCTTGAAAAACATAATGGTAAGCACGGCACTAATCTTTCATTAGGCGAGTTTTTAGTAGAGAGACTTAAAATTTCTTAATAACAACCTAGGAGGAATAAATTATGAGCAAGAACGAATTAATTACAGTCTTTGGTCGTCTCGGAAAAGATCCAGAGCTACGCTATACAAGAAGCCAGAAGGCTGTTTGTAACTTTACTCTAGCAGAGACTGTCGAGGGGCAGGATGCACCTTTGTGGCATCAAGTGGTTACGTGGGAGAAGCAGGCTGAGCGTTGTCCAGTCAATCTAAGTAAAGGTGATCCGGTTATTGTGCGAGGCCATATTCGCGAGCATGAATTTACTGGTCGTGATGGAATATTGCGCCAAGTGCGCGAATTACATGCTGAATTTTTAGGTGTTTCAATAGCTTAAACTTGGAGAATATTTGAATCTTAAAAATGCTACATACAGACATGAATTAGATCGGACACCGTGCTATAATAGTACTGTTGATTCTGTTCGATCAGCAAGGCTCTTTGACAAAAGAATATGGCGTGTAGAAGATGTTGCATTGTTCACTGGGTATGCTCAGGGAACAATCTATAACTTCGTATCAGATGAGAAAATTCCGAAAAGAAAAAAACGCGGAGTGCTCTTTTTTATTCCTGAAGAAATCAGTAATTGGTTTCTTGAAGGAGACTAGAGTATGGGTAAGTATATAAGCGTAAATAAACACAAAGGAATTAGAAAGAATATAGAGTCTGGCACTTTCCTAGCCACCAAGTATATCAATAAACAAGCCTTTTCTAAGAGCTTTAGCTCTTTAAAGCAGGCAATTGATTGGCGAGCTAACTTTCATCCTTCTAAAGCTAAAGAAAACGAGAGTCAATTCTTAGGTAGTGTTAATAATTTAGACCAACCTCAAATTAAAAAAGCAAGGAAGCTTAACGGTGAGGACCTAGGCTATTCATTTGAAGACCTATGGAAACTTTTTCAAAAGTATAGTTTCTCAAGGTTAGAAAAATCGACACAAGAAAAGTACTTATCTAGAGAGGCGTTTATCGCGCCTCTCTTTTGTTTTAAAATGGTCGATGTAAACTCTACCTTAATAGACTGGCTTATAGATAATCAGAAGAAAGAACAGATTAAGAACAATCCTAAACGATTTTGTTTTGATAACGATCTTAGATTTTTAAAGGCAATGCTTAATTGGTATCGAGAGAATTATGACGCATTTTTTATTAATCCAATTTTAAAAAGGCATTATGTGGCCGGAATAATTAAGCCGACACCTTTTAAAAATAAAAAGATGAGACCTGAAGATTTAATCAAGTTCCTTAATTCTTTTGAGTCCGAGTTTTGGAGAGACTTTGCTGAACTTCATTTTTTTATGGCAGCTAGGGTAGGAGAAATTGCAGGTCTTCAAAGAGAGTCTATACATTTACAGGAACGATCAGTAGTTGTTCAGCATGTGGCAGTCTGGTCTTATAGTAATAAGAAGTTTGACTATCTTAAGGAATACCCTAAGAACGGAGAGGTTAGTTATACCTCAATGAATGATCAGATGTTTGTGATACTCAGTAAAAGATTAGCTGAAGGTGGAAAAAAAGGTTTTCTCTTTCTCAATGATCAAAAACCTCTTAGTTATCGGCAAATACAATATCAGTACAACAAGGCTTTAAAAAAGGCCGGTTTATCTGAAATGTATAGCTCCACTCATATTATGCGACATAGTATGGGAACTATTACGAGGAACGTTACAGGGAGTATTGATTCAGCTCAGGCGGTTACTAGGCACAAGGATACTAAAACTGCTGAGAAGTATGCATCAATGCCGACGAGGGCTAATCGAGAAGCAGTGAATATGGTTGGTCAGTATATTGAGAAATTCAAACCTGACCCGACCTGACCCAAGTCAGTTTTTCTTCTGGGTCAGGTGTAGTTACCTGACCTAGCCTGACCTAAAAGTATTCATGCTGAAAAAACTTTTTAATTTTGGTAGGTTAGAAAAAAATGGTCGGAATGACTGGATTCGAACCAGCGACCCCTTCACCCCCAGCGAAGTGCGCTACCAAGCTGCGCTACATTCCGACATTAAGAAAAAAGAATATAAGTTATAGGAAAATAAAAGTCCATGATGACTCTATCTGTAAACTGACTACAATAGTTCTATGAGTTGGTACGTTTATATTGTTCGAACAAGAAAAGGAAAGTTCTACACTGGAATTTCAACTGATGTTGAAAGACGTTTTATAGAACATCTAACTGGTTTTGGTGGAGCCAAAGCACTCAAAGGTGATCCAGCAGAAGAACTTATTTATGTTGAAAATGCGAAGGATCGAAGCGATGCCTCGCAGCGAGAGAGTCAGATCAAAAAACTCAATAGAAAACAAAAAGAAAAAATTGTTGAAGAATTTTATTTATCGCTAGGTTCCTGATCATCATCGGCCATCTCTATATATTTAGCATAGGGATCTTCTTTGTCGTCTATTTTCAATTCTAAAGGTATATCGCTGGCAGAACTCTCATTATAAGGACAGTGGCGACAATCGCTGTGACAGCAGTGTCCACGCTTCTTTAAATATGATGCAGTGAGAACCATCAGTCCCTCTTCATCATAATAAAAATCTTCACCTTCAATAAACGCCATAGATCTCTATATTGCCGCATTAGAAACAAAAAGGCCTCCAATTCTGGAGGCCGTTTCGTACAGAAGACATTAGGTGTGTGTGTGTGACCATATGTCTGATTTGAATTTTTAAAGTGAAGGGTGAGTACCATAAAACCGACGACTCTCATAGGAAATAAGTTTGTTTTTACATATAGTTGATTGATTTCATACGCTTGCCGCAACTCGCTAACAAGGTGCATGTAATAGAGGCAAGTACGGTCTTTCTTGTATCTATTGGTAAAAATAAATAAGATTGAAGTTCAATTTTTGTTTAAACCTTAGAAGAGGGGTCATCCGTGTCTAAACCTTGGCATAGCAGTTACGAATCAGGTGTTCCACATGAAGTGGATATTAATACTTATTCTTCAATTGTTGAAATTTTAGAAGAAGGGTTTGCAAAATATTCAACGCTTCCTTCATTCCACTGTATGGGTAAGTCTTACACGTATCGTGAAATGGATTTACTTTCAAAAAAGTTTGCAAGCTATTTGCAAAATGAATTGAAATTACAAAAAGGTGATCGCGTTGCCTTAATGATGCCAAATATTTTGCAATATCCAGTTGCACTTTTTGGTGTGCTTAGAGCTGGGTTGATCGCAGTTAATGTGAATCCTCTTTATACAGCAAGAGAACTTGAGCATCAGTTAAAAGATTCTGGTTCTAAGGCGATTGTTATTTTTGAAAACTCAGCTCATATTCTTGAAGCTGTTCTCTCAAAAACTCCAGTCAAGCATGTGATCACGACACAGATCGGAGACTTCTTAAGCTTTCCAAAGTCACTCCTTGTAAATTTTGTGATTAAGAAAGTTAAAAAGATGGTACCGGACTGGTCTATATCATCTTCAAAGTCTTTTAAAGATGTAGTTTTTGGTGCAGACGAAAGTAAATACGTTAAACCAACGATGACTTTAAATGATACTGCGTTCCTACAATATACTGGTGGAACGACTGGTGTTTCTAAAGGCGCTGATTTAACTCACGCTAATATTGTTGCTAATATGGTTCAGGCGAGAGCTTGGATTAAAAATCTGATTAAAGACGGCCAAGAGATTATTATTACACCTCTTCCTCTTTATCATATCTTCTCACTAACAGCGAACTGCTTTATCTTTAGTTCTGTTGGTGCTCTTAACGTTCTTATTACGAATCCACGTGATATGCCTGGCTTTGTCAAAGAACTTAAGAAGTGGAAGTTTACAGCCTTTACTGGTGTGAACACTCTATTCAATGGCCTATTAAATAATGAAGAGTTTGCATCAGTTGATTTCAGTCACCTTAAGGTTACCCTTGGTGGCGGTATGGCTGTTCAACGTGCAGTTGCTGAAAAATGGAAGAAAGTTACAGGTTGTCCCCTAATCGAAGCTTATGGGTTAACTGAAACTTCACCGGCTGCTTGTATCAACCCAATGACACTTAAAGATTATAACGGAACCATTGGTATTCCTATTCCTTCAACTGACGTTGTTATTAAAGATGACGACGGTAAGAACTTAGGAACTGGTGAAGCTGGTGAGATCTGTATTAAAGGTCCACAGGTCATGCGTGGTTACTGGAATCGTCCAGATGAAACGGCCCAAGTTATGACTGATGACGGATTCTTTAGAACTGGTGATATTGGTGTTATGGATGAAAAAGGATACTTCAAAATTGTCGATCGTAAAAAAGATATGATTCTTGTATCTGGCTTTAACGTTTATCCAAATGAAGTCGAAGACGTTGTTGTGACTCATCCAAAAGTCTTCGAAGCCGCTGCAGTTGGTGTACCGGATGAAAAGTCCGGGGAAGCTGTTAAGGTTTTCGTTGTTAAAAAAGATCAGTCTTTAACTGTTGATGAGCTTAAAGCATTCTGTAAGGAAGGCTTAACTGGTTATAAATGCCCTAAGCACTATGAGTTTAGAGACGAGCTGCCAAAATCAAACGTTGGTAAGATCCTTAGAAAAGAGCTCAGAGAGCCAGTCGCTGCACAAGCTTAATTGATCAATTTTATAGGGGTGTCTAAAGTTTAGACACCTCTTTCTATCTAAATCCAACCCCTTATCAGCCTTAATCTTGGTACGAGATTTGCTCTTTAATCCCTTGAATTCTAACGTTCAGGGGAGTTTTTCATGACCTTAGGTCTGAAAAGAGTATTCACATTCTTCATCATTTTCATTGCAAGCTTTCAGCTGGCATTTGCTGAAACTGCGCTGAATATAGCACGTCACCCTGCTGAGATTCATGAGCTTAACCTTGAACAGCTACATGAAAGAATCGAAGCATTTAAAGTAAAAATTAAAGGTAAAGAAGATACGTCACATTGTGAAGATCATGAACCTGCAATGTTTGAAAGCGATCGTCCTTTTACTTCAGCTGCTGAAGCTAATGGTCTAAGAGACTTTGATGAACTTCTTGCGGATATGAAAGTTAATAGTTGTGGTCAGTACGGTAGACAATGGGATGCCGTTGAGACTGCACAAACTAATACAGATGATCAATGTCTTCCAGTTAAAACTCCAGGTATGCTTGAGAAGCTTGCTGAAGATATTATGAAGCGTGAGCGCGATGAGCGTCGCAGGCCTACATTAAGATTAGATGATCCAGAAATCAGAGCTGTTCACCAAGAAGCAGAATTTCTTTTAAGAGAAGTTAGAAAGTGGCTGGTTGATCGTGATGCTGATGAAGAAGAACTACAAGAAATGCTTGTTACTTTCCTTGGCAGTGTAACTCTTCCAATGCGTGACCTTGTTGTTGCGAGAAGAGCATATTTTCCTGGTGAATACGACGGTGCTTGGTTTTACCAATCACTACTTCCAGAGTTTCCAACACGTTTATTTCCAACTGATGATCTTCAGCTTCGTGAAAGATTAAAACTAGGACCTAATCCTTCAGTTGACCCATATCACTTTGCTATCGTTGATCGCTCATTTGGTCGCTCACAAATTAAAATTGATGAAAACTCAATTCTTTCTCGTGATGTCATGACTCTAATGAAGGCTCCTTCAACATTAAACTATGTAAGAGCATTAAAATTAATGACACTTCATATGATGATGTCTCAGCTTTATGTCTATGAGAGCATGCAAGAAAATGGCTCAAGTAGTATTGAAGTACCTCGTTCATGCCAAAATCATTTTAATGGTGATCTTCCAGCTCAGATGAACTTTCAATTTGTTGAAGGACAAGGCGAAGAGTTCCTCGATAATATGCTAGCGAATCATGGTTTAACTTTTTCTCCATCAAATTATCAATTCATCGAATACTATATGGAGAACGCTGCTAAAGATCCAACTAAGAGCGGTTATTCTGGTTTGATGCCTTTTGAAGAAGTGCTTTACGCGAAAAAGGGAATAGAGCAAAGTCGCATCAGTGGCTTAACTCCTGATATCGATGACATTACTCATTTTGAACGCGTCATGCAGTTTAAACTTCCAGAAGCAATGGATGAGTTTCATGGTAGTACATTTTCTTGGTTTGGCCTAAGAGACTCACGCGCTTATACATATAATGGTAAGCAGCTGTTTGAAAAAATTGTTTCTGATCCAAGTCCTTATGAACTTTATGAAGTCGAAGTTAATGGCGAAATGATTCCACTTGAGCCTCAACGTCAAAATCTAAGCTTGTATCTGGCTGAATTAATGCAAAAGAAAGGTGCTACTCACTTTCAAGAAATTATCTCTAAGCCATTAGAGAGAAAGTTAAAGTCGACCAATATGCAGTTATCACTTCCAAATCTTTATGGTGCAAGTGTTTGGCGTCAGTGGGGGCTTCGTTTACTAACAAGTGCAATCAGAACTGGACAAGGTCAAGCTTTTGAAAACGTTATTCGTGATCAATGTGCAAGAACTGTTAATTATTCTCAGCACCATATCGCTGGTATTAATGAAATCGCATTAACTTCCTCTAAAGCGAAGATTTGTGCCAGAAACGATATTCCAAAAACTGTTGATAACCTTCTTAATTACCTTTCAGAGTTTGAACAAGAAGGTGAGTACATTCCTTTAAGACGTCTTGAAGAATCAAAGCTTGCTGAAGTTTATCCATTCTTGAAATCACTTTGGGGTAGCCTATTAGCAAGAACAGATCTTCTTGATGAAGCTAAAAAAAATGAATATGACTTTATCTCAGATCAAATGGAAGCTCTTAATCCATGGGCTAAGCTTCGCTTGAGTTATCTTGTGGCTAAAGAAGAGCTTGAAGCCTACCGCGCTGGTCATGAACCTGAGTATCAAGTTTACGTTTCAGCTCGTGACAGAGTTTCTCCATATACATCACAAAGTCAGTGTTTCTATAGAAACGTAGACACGATCATGAGTAAGTTTGAAAAAGCTTCTAAAGTGATTGGATTAAATCGTACTCTTAGACCATCATTTGGTAACCACGTTCTTTCGTCATCTGAAAAAGAATCATTCTGGCAAAGTGTTGTTCAAACTGCCGATGAAGGAAACTCACAACTCTTTAGTGTCAAAACTCAAGGTAAAGATCTTTATTCAAAACTACAGGATGTCTCTTATCAGACGCTTCTTGATAAAGATTCGCTTGAAAAGTTCGTCGATTCTTCAAATCATAGACTTGATGATCGTGCAGAAAGCCAGATTGATGAAGTCTTTGAAAGTGATGAAGCCAAATTGGGTGAGTTCTTCATGCGTCTTTACGAACTAAGAGGTAAGCCAGAAGAACAACAACAATTATTCAATGATTTCTCTGTTGCCGAAGGTATCGATAATACTTTTATGGCAAAACTTAACTTCTTATCACTTGATAACGAGCTTAAGCGTCCTATTTATAAATCAATGGTCAGAGAAGCTGCTAGAACTCGTTCAAACGAAGTTAAGAACCGTATGCAAGAATTTTGTAATATGGAGCCAAATAAACATGAAGATATGAAAGCGCTATTTTATGCTACGACGAAGGCGCAAAACCAAGTGAACTCACTTGGAGGTCTTCCTGGTGTACCTGAAGACGTTTTAGATCAAATTAACAGTATGTCAGATGACGAGTGGAAAGATCTTTGGTTAGGTCTTGGTGCTGGTCTTCTAGGTATGGCAGCGATCATGATCGGTGCTGCTTGTACTGGTGTTACTGGTGGTCTGTGTGCTCCTCTGGGAGTTGCTATGATCGCAGCTGGTACTAGTGCGATGGGTATGCAAATGACTCTTATAAGTCGTGAATATGATCGCAAACAAGACGCCGACGAATATCAACGTCAGGTTAAGTTAATGGAAGATCTCGGCTTTGCAGACTATGGGAGTAACGACTCAGTCTCTCGTGGCTGGGCATGGACAACGATTGAAGCCATCAGTGTATTTCCTTTAATTGGTATTGTTGGACGATCTGTCGGACTTGGATCGAAACTTGTTCTAACTTCAGCTAAGCATATTGTTCGCGGAACGGGTAAAGTTGCCTTTAGACAAGCTGCTAAAACCGCTGTTCAAGAAGCAGATGTTCGCCTGGCAAAGTATGTATTAGGCTTTGGTCGTCTTAGAGA
>CAXBMT010000068.1:0-11391 GCA_963976925.1 uncultured Bdellovibrionales bacterium | reverse complement strand
AAACGAGCATGTACTAGTTTCGAATATTGGATCAATGCCTAAAGAAAGGCCAAAGCGCCAAGATTTAACTGGGCCATAAACAGTTTTTGAGTTTGGAAAAAAGCTCATGATTGATTTTCCTCAAGTATTTCTAAGCCCTCGACACTATTTTTTAAAAAAAGAATAAGACGTTTAGCTTCTTTAAACATGGTCCTATCGCCCCGTAGGACCATGTCTCGAGTCTCATCGCCGCGCTGATGTGGCAAAGTAGAGTAGAAACACAATCCTTCGTTAGCTTCAAAGACGAAGTATACAAAGGAGGATTGAGCTTTTGGCATGCGCAATAAAAAGCGGAACATGCCTGGCAGAAGTGGTGGGTCTAGTTCAAAAGCTTCTTGATTCATAGAAGCGAGATTATCCCTGACTAAGACAGTCGTCAAAGGAAGGTTGCTTGAAATCGTTGACGCATGTTGGACACGGAGTATAATAAAGTGGTCGGTTAACTCTTGGGAATTTCTAGGAATTCTAATGAGTTCATTTTAGCGACGTCATGGAGGACGATGCAGTGAAAGGATTGATTACCCATTACAGGTTTTTTGCACTCGTATCTTTGCTAAATCTAGGTGGGTGCGCCTGGCTTCAGTCACGTCAATCCTTGTTTGGTAACGAGGAATCAACTCCAGAGCAAAAGCCTGTCGCCACAACAGTGCCTAAAGACCAGTACGATCAATTGTTAAAAAAATATGAAGCTCTACAAACTCGTATTCAAACGAATGAAGCTAGAGTTGAAAATGAAGCTATGATGGGAACCCTTGATGACCAAACGGGTGAGGCTTTATTAGGTGACTTACAAAAGGCTGGCTCTGGTGAACTCGCCGAGACTGTAGATGTTTTTAGCCAATCAAACTCAGCCAATTCGTCTTCAAAAGCCGTAGTCAATTCAGATGACTATAGTTCTGTTGATGTTGAAGCCCAAATTAGAAACCTACAAACTGCTGAACAATTGGTTTCACAAAATAAATTTGATGAATCTTTAAACCTCTTAAAGCCACTTGAGCGATCTCCTGTAAGACAGATAAGAGTTAGAGCAAGGTACCTCGTAGGTGAGTCATTGTTTAAACAAGGTGACTTCGATCTTTCAATGCAAATCTTTGAAGAAATAATCGAAAAAGAAGCCTTTTCTGGAACAGTGATCAAGGCCCTAGGTCGATTAATTGTTTGTTCAGAAAAGTTAAAATTAGAAAAGAAGAAAGAGAGATATTATTCACTTCTACACGATTTTTTTGAATCGTAGGAATTTGATTGAAAAGAGTTGAGCTTAAAACATTTCTTGTTTTACTTGGCATGCTTAGCATGCACGCTCCTAGTTATGCTCAAGATCTAGACTCTCTTGAACTTCTTGAGCCAGATGATGCGAAACTTCTTATTGATGAAGGTCTCGAAAAAACTACTATTGATTTATCTAATCTTGAAGAACTTGATGAAATCCAGTCTCTAAAAGATGATATTGAAGACTCTTCAGGTGCAAAAGAAAAAGTTGAGATACCTGGTGATACGCTAAACTTTAGAGCAGCCAAAAAAGCTCCGTCGCAACCAGTTCAAGGTAATCAAGTTATTGACCCAGAAATGGTTATTGATGAATCAATTAAAATTCTAAATTCTGAAGACGAGATTGCTAGTGAAAATAGCTTAGATAATAAGCCTCAAATTTTTGATATTGGTAATGAAGAGAAAAACCTTCTAAACCTTGCAAAATATGTTGAAGGCAAGATTCCAGATGCAGAGTGGGATGAGATTGCAACTAAAGCTCAGTTGGATCGTTATCAAGTTCAGCAAGACGATTGGCTATGGAAAATCTCTCAAAAGCTTTTCGGTTCAGGGTTTTATTATTCAAAGATTTGGTCTTTGAATCCTCAAATTACTAATCCTCATGAAATTGAACCAGGGATGACTTTATTGTTTGATACTGGTTCTGCTGAAAAAATGCCTGACGTTAAAGTTGGAGCCTTTGAGGAGAACCCAATGGAGCAGAAAAGGTCTGCTATTGGTGGCAAGCAGCTCTTCGATTTTAAAGAGTTTGGTGATGATATTCAGCCGAATTGGATTGAAGAAAGAAAGAAGCTGATCAATGAGGGGACTTATTTCCAATATGCTTCGGAAGAAACTTATGAGGATCTTGCCAGTATTGGTAATCAGACTCTTGTAAAAGAATACGAAAAATATGAACCACCAATTCCAGATATCTTAATTGAAGAGCCGAACGATCAATATGACAGTACTGGCTTTGATAAGAGTTCAAGAATTAGTTATCAAATTAAAGAAGGCTTCTTTTTAAATACCTTTGTTACGACAAATATCATTCAAGATCTTGGTTTTGTTGAAGCCATGAAGAATGAAGCAGTCTTTATTCAAAGGTTTGATAGCATTTATATTAACTTCGATGAATCCGTTCGAGTTAAGCCGGGTGATCTTTTTTCTATTTATCTGCCTGAGGGTAAAGTTGAAAATAAGATCTCTGATCGAGAAGGTTATCGTTATACGATTGGTGCCCAGATCAAGGCGGTTAGAAAAATTAATGATCTTTGGGAATGTTATGTAGAGGACTTAACAGGTCTAGTTCAAAGAAAAGACCGTATTACTGTCTACACACCAAAAATTAATAAAATTATCAGAACCTTTAACCCAAGAAGAATTGAAGCTGCCATTATTGAGTCTTATCAAAAGGGTAGTAATGGGATTTCATTCGGTGATGTGGTCTATCTGGATCGTGGTCGTGCTGATGGTGTGGAGATGGGCTCGGTCTTTCAAGCATTCTCATTTACTGATCGCGGTACAGGAAAAAGAATTACAATTGATCCAACTTATAAAGTTGGAGAGTTAACAGTTATCAGTCTTACAGATAACTTCGCTACGGCTCTTGTCACACAGTCTATTAATGAGATGGCCGTTGGTCAGCTTGCCTTCACTAAAACCGAAGAGGATGCCGCTAGAGCGCTTAGAGTTAAGCAACAAGCTGCTCTTGGAGATGTTGCAGATCTGGAAGGTAAAGCTCTGGATGAGCTTGATGTTGAACTTAACCTAGATAAGCTTTCAGATGATCTTTTACGCGAAGCGGATAAAGTTCAGTTAACGGAAGACGAACTCCAAGAGCTTGAAAGACAAGAGCGTGAAAAAAGTATTATTCGTGATCATGAGCGTGATCTTGAAGAACTTGAAAAACTTGAAGCTGAGTTAGAGTCGAGCGAGAAAGCTCTAAATGAAGCTAAGGTCGATGAAGATAAATTCCTAGAGCAACAGAACCTTGATGAAGTTGAGAACAGAAAGAAGAAAGATCCTAACGCTTTCGAAAATCTCAATGAAGTTGAAAAGGAAGTTGGACTCAAGTTTATGGAAGAAGATCTCAATTCTAAAGACAATCCTTATGGTCTGACAGAATTCGATCTTGAAGAAATCGACGAGTTGTTGAATACTGGACAACAATAAGGATAACATTATAGTTATCTATCTGAATTAATTGATATCGAACATTGCTGAGGCCTAAGTGACTAAGAGCGCAAAGAAAGTGACTGCTAAAAAAGCGTCATCAAAAAAGAAAACTGCCAAGAAAACTGCTAAAAAAACGGCCAAAAAGACTGCAAAAAAAGTAGTAGCGAAAAAAACAGCAAAAAAGACTGCTAAAAAAGCAGCCAAGAAGACAGCCAAAAAAACAAGCACAGCGTCAAGAGTTAAAGGTGACTACGATCTCGTGATCGTGGAATCACCATCCAAAGCTAAAACGATTAAAAAGTACCTCGGCCGTGGATATCAAGTTGTAGCTTCAAATGGACATATCAAAGACCTCCCAAAAAGTAAGCTTGGGGTTGATATCAAAGAAGACTTTGAAATCGATTTGGTTCCAATCACTGGAAAAAAAGACAAGATTGAAAGAATCCAAGAGCTGGCTAAAGATGCTGGGCAAATTTACTTGGCTCCTGATATGGACAGAGAAGGTGAGGCGATTGCTTTTCACCTTTGTGAAGAAATTGGATCAAAGAAGAAAAATATTCATAGAGTCGTCTTTAATGCTGTTACCAAAACAGCTGTTCAAAATGCTATCGCCAATCCAGGTCTCTTAAATCAAGAAATGTACGATTCACAGAGAACTCGTCGCGTACTTGATAGGTTGGTAGGTTATAAGATTTCACCAATCCTTTGGGATAAAGTTCAACGTGGTATTTCAGCTGGTCGAGTACAGTCGGTCGCCTTAAGAATCATTGTTGAAAGAGAACACGAAGTTAAGGCTTTTGTTCCTGAACAGTGGTTTTCAATTCACGGTGAGATGAGCAAAGACAAAAATGCCTTTGAGATTAAGTACTACGGTGAGACCGCTTCAAAAAAAGATGATCTTACAGATGAAAAAGTTGTTAACAAGATCGTTAAAGATGTTAAAGGCAAAGACTTTAATGTTGTTGATGTAAAAAAGCGTGAGCGTAAACAAAACCCAACGCCACCATTTACAACTTCTAAGTTGCAACAAGAAGCCGCCAATAAACTTGGTTTTACCGCAAAGAAAACCATGATGGTGGCGCAAAAGCTATATGAAGGTATTCAACTGCGTGATCATGGCATGCAGGGTTTGATTACCTATATGAGAACAGACAGTGTTCGTACTGAACCTGAAGCGCTTCAAAACCTTGTCGATTATGTTGGAAAAAAATACGGCAAAGATTATCTTCCTAGTGAGCCGAATGTTTATAAGAAGAAAGGAAGCAATAAGGTTCAAGATGCCCACGAAGCGATTAGACCAACAAGCCTAGTGTTTACTCCTGATGAAGTTCGTGGAGACCTAGAGCCTGATCAGCAAAAGCTTTATGAGTTGATTTGGAACAAATTTGTTTCTTCTCAGATGTCTCAAGCTGTTATCGATCAAACTACAGTAACTTTTGAAAACTCTGGGCACTTTTTTAAAGCGACCGGATCAATTATAAAATTTGCGGGTTTTAGAACCGTCTATCTTGAAGCAGCTGCCGAGAAAGCTCAAAGAAGAGGTGGTGATGATGATGAAACTACCAATAATGAAACTGACGTAAAGTCAGGAATCTTACCTGAAATTGAAAAAGGTGAGTCGATCAGGTGCTCTAAAGACCCAGCAGCTCTTGAGCATTGGACCAGTCCTCCTCCAAGATATAATGAAGCTTCTATTGTTAAAGATATGGAAGAAAAAGGTATTGGCCGTCCTTCAACTTACGCTTCAATTATCTCTAATATTCAAGATCGTGGTTATGTTGAAAAGATTGAAAACCGTTTTATGCCAACAGAGCTTGGGATGGTTGTATGTAAAATGCTAGTGGAGAGCTTCCCAAAAGTTATGGATGTAAGCTTCACTGCCCAGATTGAAGAGCAATTAGATAAAATTGAAGAAGGCGATATTGGTTGGAAGAAAGTTTTAAGAAGTTTTTGGAGTGACTTCGAGGTGACGCTTGAGCGCGCCAAAGAAGAAATGAAAAATCTTAAGAAACAACAAATTCCTACCGGCATTGAATGTCAAAAGTGTGATGATGGAGAGTACCTTATTAAATGGGGGCGAAATGGGCAGTTCCTGGCTTGTACGAACTATCCAGACTGTAATAGCACACATGACTTCAAGAAAGATTTAGCTGGTACAATCCATATCCTTCCTAAGAATTACTTTCATGACGATTGCCCAACCTGTAATAAGCGTCTTGAAGTTAAGACTGGTAAGTATGGACGCTTTGTAAGATGCGAAGAATATCCAGCCTGCGATACAACTCTTCCTTATACTCTTCAGGTACATTGCCCAGAGTGTAAGGTTGGAAAGTTTGCCGAGAAAAAATCCCGCTATGGAAAGTTCTTTTATGGCTGTAGCAGTTACCCTGATTGTAACAATGCGATGTGGGCACCACCAATCGAGCATCCATGTAAAGGTTGTGGTTATCCAATCATGATCGAACGTGAGACTAAGCGTGATGGCAAGCACTTACAATGTCCAAAATGTAAGCATAAAGAAGATAGAGATGAAGAGGAAACGACAGGTGAGGCGGCTGTTTGAGTAAACTAAAAGCGGCCTGGAATCAAAGCCCTGGGCCAACTAATTTTAGTGAGTTCATATCTTTGTGGATGCGTGCTTTTCTCATGGGGATTGCAGATCTTATCCCAGGTGTATCTGGAACAATAGCCTTTATCACCGGAATTTATGATCAAGTCCTATCGGCCGTGGCTTCTATTGATAAAGAAGCAATTGGTTTTTTACTTAAAGGTCAGATCTTTAATTTCTTGGGAAAGATACACCTAAGATTTATCCTGACTCTTGCGAGTGGGATTCTTTTAGCGATCTTCTCTCTTGCCTCAGTCATGCATTGGCTTTTACTCCATCATCCGATTCCAACATGGGCCGCGTTCTTTGGCTTAATTATGGCTTCAATCCCTGTTTTATATAAAAGCCTTCCAATGCCAAAGCACTGGTTGACGTGGCTTTGGATTATGATCGGTACAGCTTTTGGCTATATGGTCGTAAGTTTAATTCCTGTCGACACGCCTGATGCTAGTTGGTTTATTTTTATCTGTGGCCTAATTGGTATTACGGCGATGATATTGCCAGGTATCTCAGGATCATTTCTTTTATTAATACTAGGAAAATATGAATTTATCACCGGTGCCGTAAAAGCTCCTTTTGATAACGGTAACTTTCAAACGTTGATTATATTCGCTTGTGGAACTGCCACAGGCTTACTTGGATTCTCAAAAATACTAAAGTGGTGTCTTGATAATTATAAAAACGCTACGATGGCTTTTTTAACAGGTATCCTTATTGGTACCCTAAAGAAGGTTTGGCCTTGGAAAGAAACGCTAGAAAGTGTGATTATTCGAGGTAAGGTTCGAATCCTTAGAGAAGCCAATATTATTCCTTCTCAGTTTGCATTTGAAGAAATCCTTGCTGTGATCCTCGCCGTAGTGGGCTTTTTGCTCGTAATTCTTTTAGAAAGTCGCTCCAATAAAAAGAGTCTATGAAAAATCTGATATTGGCTTCCACTTCTAAATACCGTCAAGAATTACTAGGACGATTAAATCTTTCATTTCAAGCGGTATCTCCTGGTGTTGATGAAGAGCCTTTTAAGTCACTAGGTTTAAACCCTAAGGATTTGGCGCAGAAACTGGCCTTTGAAAAAGCCTCTGCTGTTGCCCAAAAGTTTTCAGATGCAGTTGTTATTGGCAGTGATCAGGTGGCTGCAATTGAAAGTAAGATCTTAGATAAGCCAGGTGATCACCAAACTGCCACCAATCAACTTAGTTTTTTAAGCGGCAAAGAGCACGTTTTGCTGACAGCAGTTTGTGTTTGTTACGACGGAAAGACGATTGAGTTTTTGGATGAGACCACATTGGCCATGAAACAATTGTCTGCTTCGCAAATTGATCGCTACCTAAAGTATGATCAACCCTACGACTGCGCTGGAAGCTATAAAATTGAATCTCTTGGGATTAGCTTATTTGAATCGATTGATTGTGCTGACTTTAATGCCATTACAGGGCTCCCACTATTAAAATTAAGTAAGTACCTGAGTGATATAGGGTACGAATTGCCTTAAACTTGGAATTTAAGATTAAAAAAGTATAATTTCCGTATGAGTGAATCTGAACAATCATATAGTCTCGTTATTTTAGCAAAAGTTAATCCAGAGCGAGCACTACCTACAGATATCTATTTAAAAATTGATCAAAAATATATCCGCTTTCGTGAACAAGGTGATGTCATCGGTGCAGAGAAATTTGATGATTTTATGCAAAAGGGACTTGAGGGAATCTATGTTCTTGCTGATGAGATCATGATTTTTTTAGATTGGATTACTAATGTTCGCGACGAAGAAATTGATGAAACTTTAAAAGATTCAGGTGATGATACAAAAGAGATTGTCACTTCTATGTTCGATATTAAAGAAAAGGTTTACGAAACATACCTAACCAGTGATCTAAGCGAAGAGATCGTGGAAGAACTTCAAGGTCAGGTCAATGACTTTATCAGTAAAGTAAAAGATCAGCCTTTTTCTAAACAAACTATTGCAGCTCTTATTACAAGAAATTCGACTTTAGCTGATCACTCCATCAACGTTGCCAACCTCTCCGTCTACCTTGCCATGCTCATGGGGCATGGGCATCAACTTGTTTTAGAAAATGTTTATCTTGGTGCTATCTTACATGACCTTGGAAAAGCGAAAGCTGGTCTAACTGAAATTGGATCAGGTGATGGACGATTTATGTCTCAAGCAATGCAAGGCCATCCTGAACTTTCAGTTAAAGTAATTCGAAAGTCTAAAGGATTGCCTGATGCTGTTTATAAAATAATTTTACAGCACCACGAGCAGTTTAATGGCTATGGATATCCGGCCGGTCTTTACGGTGATGATATTTACGAGATGGCACAGATCGTATCTATCGCGAATGTTTTTGATAATGTTCTTTATGAAAACCGCAAGCTTCCACGAGATAAAGCATGGGAGCTGGCGATTAAGAAAGTTGAGCTAGGAAAGGAAAGATTTTGGCATCCAAAATTCTTCCCTAGAGTCGTTGAGGCTCTAAAATTAGCTAAGCAGATTTAGGCTCAAACTCAGGGACTAGTTTCTTTGACTCATTCTTAATTTGAATAAATCCAAAAAAGTTAAGAATCTTCATCAAGAAATATGTCGGATCAAATTCAAACCATCTCGTTGCAAAATTAGAGCGATTAGGAAAACGGTGATGATTATTTTGAAAAAGCTCACCCATAGCTAGAAAATCAAAAGGCAGTGAGTTTTTACTTAGATCATTAATGACCACACCAATTTACGATGGCGCCGTGGATGGGTCCCATTAAAAAGTGAAGAGGTAAGAGCAAAAACCATTGCCACGATGGAGCAAAAGCTAAGTAAATAAAGAAGTAGACCGCTCCAAATAAAACTCTAGAAAACCATTTGTCAGCAAATCCTTCAAGACTCTTCCACTGTGTACAATTCGCTACAAATTTTTGATTAAAGGGATGCTTACCCTCTAAAATTGAAACATACTCTTTTGCTGTTTTAATCATCATGCTCATAAGACCCGTTGCTTGATGAGGAGAATGAGGGTCAAGTTCTGTGTCTGAATAGGAGTGATGGGCCTTATGCATAATTGCATATGCAGTTGGGTTTAAATAGGACGAGCCTTGAGTGAGAAAAGTTAAAAAATGCACAACTTTTTCAGTCTTAGCTGACATTGAATACATTCCATGGGCAGCAAAACGATGCAGATAAAATGACTGAAAAAACAGTGAACTGAAGTAGTGAAGAATAAAAAATGTGATGATAACTTCCATAGAGTCCCCCAACTTTACCTGTCTCATCATAGCGCGATCTTGCTAATTCTTTGATCAACAATGCTTAGATATCCAGCAGTTACAAATCTTTTACGTTTCTAAGCACCTAAGAATATGTGACTGGTAAATTTGAAAGCTGAAAGTTAAACTTTATTCATCGAATTATAACAAGAGAGTAATAATGAAGACCCTTGATCAGTGGTTAGTTGAGTATTCAGTGAGTCATCAAAATCCTACTAACAAGATGATTCATAATATCTGCGTTCCTTTGATTATGTTCAGCGTCCTTGGGTTGATATGGGCGATTCCACGTCCAGAGTTTATGCAGTTTTCAAGCCTTGTTAATTGGGCGGTCATTTTTAGTGCTGTCTGTATGGTTTTTTATTTTTCACTTGGATTATCTACAGGTGCTTTGATGTTAGCAGTTCTTATTCCTATGCTTGCAGGAGTGTATGCTCTCGAGTCACTTGGACTTTCTGTTCTCGTTATTTCGCTTGTGATTTTTGTTGTTTCTTGGATCGGACAGTTCATAGGCCACAAGATTGAAGGTAAGAAGCCTTCATTTTTTCAAGATATTCAATTTCTTTTAATTGGACCGCTTTGGGTATTTAGAAAGATTATTTCTTAACCAAACTTCACACCAACTTTAAAAGTATCAAGGATTTCGCCTTCAACCTGTCTTACGGCCATGACTTCACCATACAACTGTTTGGGTAAGATCTTGGCATCCACATGCGTCACTCTTATCTTGTCACCTTCTGTGAACTCGGCAGGATCATGAACCATAAATCCCATTCCTCCGGCCGAAATATCATAAAGAGTGAAGACATCAGATCTTGTGATTTTATCCTCAGCTCCAAGTTTATCGATACCAACCAACTGGCCTTCTTTTGCCTGAGATCTTGGGGCATTTCTTTTATGCTTATTCTTATCTTCGTTTTCACGCTCAACAAGTTCAATTTTTTCTAAAAATTCTTTAGAAAGTATATTGAGCCTAGCAGGTAAGGGGATCGTAATAAAATCTTTTTCTAGCTCTCTTACGGGAGTCTTGATTGCGAAGCCACGATCGGAGCAAAATAAAAATATCTCAGAACCTTTGGAAAATCTAAATCCATCTGAATTGTTTGGGAAAACAATGATGGTTTTCTTTATGGCATCAACTTTTTTAATAGTTATGAAGTGAACGGGACGTTTTCCGTTTTTATCGACATTTTGTTGCCAGGCCCAGAGATTTTTTCTCGACTTCGCAAACTCTTTGAAAATGCCAATGATCTCAAGATCATCAGTAATAAACTTCTTCTCAGCTGTCATGAGCTCTTATCGAATAATTTGAAGAAGATTCAAGCAAAAATATTGAAAAAAAAAGGCCGGGATAAACCCGGCCAATCAAATTAAGCTAAATTCTTATTAGCAAAGTCCCAGTTAACTAGGCTCCACCAAGCTTCCAAGTATTTTGGTCTAGCATTACGGTAGTCGATGTAATAGGCGTGTTCCCAAACATCAACTGTTAGTAGTGGTGTGTGACCAGTTGTAAGAGGACAGGCAGCATTAGAAGTATTAACAATTTCTAGCTCGCCTGACTTATTCTTAGCAAGCCAAGTCCAGCCTGAACCGAAGTTAGTTGCAGCAGACTTAGTGAAAGCTTCTTTGAAAGTATCGAATGAACCCCATTTCTTTGTAATGGCGTCAGCGATAGCTCCAGTAGGAGCGCCACCAGCTTTTGGTGCTAAGCTATTCCAATAGAAAGTATGGTTCCAAATTTGTGCAGCATTATTAAAAATTCCACCCTCTGAAGAAGTAATGATTTCTTCTAGGTTTTGGTTTTCATGCTTTGTACCTTTAATAAGGTTATTAAGATTTGTTACGTATGATGCATGATGTTTGCCATAGTGAAACTCTAAAGTTTCTGGTGAAATATGTGGCATAAGTGCGTCATTTGAGTAAGGTAATGCTGGAAGTTTGTGCTCCATGTTAGCTCCTTGTTTTATCTTTAGTAAAAAATAGATCTCCTTTATATGCCTAAGAAAGATTTGAAGCAAGCCGCACTCAATTGATGTCTTAGTTGACTCTTTCAGTCATACGCTTTTTTA
>CAXBMT010000067.1:0-11440 GCA_963976925.1 uncultured Bdellovibrionales bacterium | reverse complement strand
CTCTCAGAAGAAGGAAAATCTTGAGATTAACTTTAATAAACTTACGTCAAGAAATCGCTTTTATTATCCTGTTGGTAATCTCGTTTTCGCTCTTTCTATTAGTGGTGGATTACAAAAAAACTTTGCCGATGATTTACAGCGTGATGCTAATGGAAATGTTTTACTGAATTCTGATGGAACACCCTTAACTGTTGGATATATTCCTTCAATTAAAGTTTTCAGACTTGATGGTATTGATAACGTTAGAGGTTTTGGCGATGATGAAATTAACCGCCTCCCACTTGGAATTGATATTGGTGAATTAAGAATCCAAGATACTGTCTCTTATATTAATTATAAATTTGAACCCAGGTATTACTTTTCAGACCTAGTGGCGCTTGGTGTATTTTTTGATGCAGCGGGTCTCTATGTAAACTCCTTTTCTCCGCTTCAAGTTCGTACAGCAGTGGGCCTAAGTGCCAAGCTAGTTACTCCTGTGGGCTCCTTGGACTTCGATTACGGTGTGAAATTGCATAGACAGCGCTATGCGTCAGGTCAAAGAGAGAGTTTTGGCCGTTTTCATTTAAGTATTGGTTCATTTTAAGTCTTATTCGATCTTGACTTGCGGCCCAATAATCTAGTACAAGGATTGCCACGTGTTTTTTCGGCCACTTTTGTGGCTTAACCGTCCCTTTTATTTTTTGTGGAAAAGGTTTTTTATGTTTACTCAAAAATCATTCGTTCTAAAGCCCGCTGATGCTGACAAAAAGTGGTTTGTTGTTGATGCTCAAGATATGGTCGTTGGCCGTCTTGCTAGCAAAATTGCACATATCATTCGCGGTAAGCATAACCCAAAGTATACTCCTCATACTGACTCTGGTGACTTCGTTGTTGTTATCAATGCAGAAAAGGTTAAGTTTACTGGTAATAAATTAGATAATAAGACGTATCACTGGCATACTGGCTTTGTTGGTGGACTTAAAACTCGTACAGCCCGTGAGCAACTTGAGCGTCGCCCTGATCTAATCCTTATGGATGCTGTTCAAGGTATGCTTCCAAAGAATACTCTTGGTCGCGCACAGCTTACTAAGCTTAAAGTGTATGCAGGTGAGAAACACCCACACGAAGCTCAAAACCCACAAAAGATTGAACTTTAGAAGGAATATAAGTTATGGCAGCAAAAGGTAAACAATACGATGCTCAGTCAGTAGGAAGACGTAAAACTTCGGTTGCACGTGTTTATGTATCTGCGGGTACTGGAAAAATCACAATTAACAAGCGTGAGTTTTCTGAGTATTTTCCAAAAGCTACAAACCGCTATGTAGTAAATCAACCAATGAGCCTTCTAAAGGTTGCTGATCGTTATGACGTTAATGTTAACGTTTATGGCGGCGGAACAACTGGTCAAGCTGGTGCGATTCGCTTGGGTGTAACAAGAGCTCTTGTTAAACTTGACCCAACTATCCGCGCAGAACTTAAGAAAGCTGGATTCCTAACTCGTGACTCACGTAAAGTTGAGCGTAAGAAAGCCGGTCTTTCTGGTGCACGTAAGAAATTCCAGTTCTCTAAACGTTAATCGCTTGGACAACAACTATTCAGAATTTGACAGGGCCCACGAAAGTGGGCCTTTTTATTATTAATGAAAAATAAATTTTCTCATATTCAAATTCGTGGCGCCAAAACTCATAATCTTAAGAATATTAATGTAGATATAAAGCTTGGAAAGTTAACTTGTTTAGCTGGTCCATCTGGTTCAGGTAAGACAAGCCTGGCGTTTCACACGCTGTTCCAGGAATCTAAGCGAAGACTGATCAACTCTTTTCCTACAGATATTAAATTCTTTTGGGATATCCCCCAGACAGCTGATGTCGATCGTATCGAGCCTGTATTACCTGTTTGGTCGCTTCCGCAACATAATCCTGTTGTTGGTGCTAGACCTAGTCTAGGTGACCTGATGGGGCTAACTGAGAAGCTGCAGCAGTTATTTTTCTTTTTAGGATTGAATAATTGTCCTGAACATCTACTTCCTTACCAAAAGTCTAAACATTGGAAAAAAGCAGTTGATACAAAGAAGTGTAAGGGCAAGGTTCTGCACGTCTTTGTAGATGCCACCGATTATAAAAATAATATTAAATCCGGAGTTATGCCTTCAAGAAGCTATGACGAAGAGCAGAATCAAATCAAACCCTTTATTGAAAATGATAAATGGTGGGAAGTTGTAAGGGTCAAAAGTGAAAACTTTGATGACCAAATTGAAAAAAAACTTCGAGAGATCGAACTCGACCATTTTAATGGTGAGTTTAGAATTATCTCTAAAGATTTAGAAGTTAACCTGATCTTCAATTCTAGCAGCGACAGGGCTTGTCCTCAGTGTCATGAAGTTGAGCAACAAGAAGTTACTCATTTTCATCACCTATCTCCATATAATGGAATTGGTGCCTGCTCAGAGTGCGATGGTCACGGAATGATCTTAAAGTATGATCGAGCTAAACTTGTAAAGCAGCCTGAACTTTCAGTCAAAGATGGCGCAGTAAGTGTCATGAACTATAAAAGCTTTATGCCTTGGCGCAATGATATGTTTAAGGCTTTTAAACGTCATGGCCTTGATATAAATATCCCATTTAAGAACTTACCTGATAAAAAATGGAAACTTCTTTATGAAGGTGATGGGGCTTATCCAGGCTTTGATGATTTCTTCCAATACCTTGAATCAAAAAGATACAAAACTCATGTAAGAATATTAATTAGAAGCTTAAAGAGTGAATTTCTTTGTCCAAGTTGTCATGGCAGTAGACTATCTAGAACTTTAGACGGTTACGGTATTGAATCAGATGAAGTCATCTTATGGCGCAATGTAATAGGTCAGACTATTCAAGAATTAAATCAAACCCTTAAGCAAGTTAGCTCATCTTGTAAAAAGCATGCTCATTTTAACAAAGTCGAGAAGGTCTTAAGTGATCTTCTTGAAACGACGGAAACTGCTATTTCGCTAGGAATAGAAAATCTAAGTCTTTCAAAAAAAGTGAAGCAGCTAAATGCTGGTCAGTATCAAAGAGTATTGTTGTCTAAGCTTTTATCATTTAGAGGTTCAGGCTCTTTGTTTGTTTTAGATGAACCAACTCTTGGTTTAGATGAAGATGAGATTAACAAGGTTATCAGTTGTTTAAGAAATTTAAGAGATCAAGGTAATACTGTTTTAGTCGTTGAGCATGCTCCAGTTTTCTTAAAATCTTGTGACGAGATTATTGAAATGGGGCCTGGTGCGGGTGCCTCTGGTGGAGAAATTCTTTACCAGGGTCTACCTAAAGCTGACTCCTTTAAAATTTCAAAAATAGATACCAAGAATAAATTTTCAAAGTTCTTAAGTGTTGAATCCGCTCCGGGACCACTTGACTGGTGTTTTGATTATAAGATTCCATTAGAGGGGATAACTGTTGTTACTGGCCCATCAGAGGGTGGAAAAAGAGAAGCAGTTTTAGAGCTATTGGAGTTATGGTCACTTGATGAAGACTCTGTGACGGCAACGATCGAATGCCCAGTCGACTTTGATAAAGTTATAAGTTTTGCAGCAGAGGCAACTAGAGTTACTGCCAGATCAACTGTTGGAACTTTTCTTGGTCTTTCAACTTATATTAGAAAGCACTTTGCTGAGCTGCCAGTAAGTAAAGGAATGGGTTTAAAAGAAGGTCATTTCTCATACAACTCTGAATTAGGAAAATGTCCAACTTGTGAGGGACGCGGAACACTACAGATTGATATGACGTTTATGGAGGATGTGCTTTTAACCTGTGAAGACTGTAAGGGCATGAAACTTAGAACTTACTATGCTGAAATTCGCGACGGTCACCAAAGTTATCATCAAGCTCTTAATAAGCCGGTTCTCGAAGCGTTCTCAAATATTTTAACAACAGCTAAGGGCAAGCGTATCTTGGCATCAATGGATATGTTGAAGTTAGGTCACCTTAGTCTTGATCGCTCTCTTCAAAGTCTGTCGGGCGGTGAAAGACAGAGAATTAAGTTATTGGCGCAAACACTGACAAGGATGAAGCCTTCTTTGTTGATGTTCGAGAATTTGAGCTTTGGCCTATCTCCAATCGATCTAGAAGCAGTCTATATGTATCTTCAGGGACTTAGGAATTATGGGCATACAATAATTATGGTCGATCAGCATCCATATCTCAGAGAATATGCTGATAACTACCTGGAAATACAATGATAATTCTAAATCCTTAAAATCTGATAAAATCAGTTAAGAATTCAATAAAAATAACCGACTAGTTTCATACACCTTTGGCTTTCAAGAGGACTGTATGCGCTATTATTGTAAATTTTTGATTTTAACAGGCTTGTTGCTAAGTCATTCGGTATTGATGGCGACAACTTTTATTCCCTTGCCTGTTGAGGATCAAATTGATGCAACAGATAGTGTTGTTTGGGCCACTAACGAGGGTAAGGCTTATAAGAAGTTACCTTCAGGTGAAGTCGTTACGGAATATAGTTTTAAGTTACATCAAGCGAGTGGCTTATCAGAACATAAGGTGGTCTCTCCCAACTCATTTAAAGTTTTAGCACCAGGTGGACTTTGGCAGGGGCGTTACTATCAAGTTCACGGAGTTGCCGAGTTTAAACAAGGCGAGTCAGCATTAATATTTTTAAAGCAAACTCCCCATGGCTGGTTTGTTAATAATCTTTCTATGGGAAAATATTCAATCATTGAAGACTCGGAAGGAATTTGGTTTAAGAATTCAGTTTTTCCAGATCATCCTAAACTTGGACTTGTTTCGCTTAAGCAAATGAATCACATGCTGGAGCGTAAGTTTGAAACAGCACTCGTTAATATAGATATTGATAAATATGTTCATCATACAAACGATGTTCAAAAAACCACTTCTCCTTCAGGTAGATCACCAGCTTCAAATGCACGTAACACAGCTTCAATGCAAGAGGCTCTAGAGCCCGCAGAGTCAGGGTATGGGATCATGTGGATCATGTTCTTTTTTGGAATCCTTGGTTTTATTTACCGCGTTCGAGCCAAAAAACTAAACTGAGGAAACGTTGATAAAATTCATAACCATTTTATCAATTTTCAACTTTCTCTTTTCGAGTCAAGCTGTTGCCTATACACAAAACAGAGGGCAAAGCGGTAATGTTATAAAATGGAAAGATGGAACTTCGAGCTTAAGCTTTGTTTTTCATCCAGACTCTGGAACGACAAATGAGTTAACTGCTTTTACAGGGCCTTTATCTGAGTGGTCTTCAACGCAATCAATTTCTTTATCAACTCTTGTTGGCAATGGTGTCGTTTCAGAAGACGTGAACGATGTTTACTTTAGTAGTAATCCTTCTCTTTTTGGAAGTGGTGTTGCTGCTGTAACGAATGTCACTTACGACTTTGATTCAGGTAAAATATTAGAATCAGATATCATTATCAATGACTCTATGGCCTTTAGTGAAACGATTGGATCTGCTAACTATCTAGGTGATGTACTTGGACATGAGATTGGTCATGCTATTGGGCTAGGTCACTCGGAAGTCAAACATTCTTCTATGTTTTACTGGTTAACAAGAGGTCAATATACTTTATCTGAGGATGATAAAGCTGGTGCCCACTCAATGTATCCATTGGGTTCAGCATCAAGAGGTAAGTTTCAAGGGAAAGTTGCTGGCGGAAATAATGTTGGTGTTTTTGGCGCCCATGTTGAGGCAATTTCAGAGAAAACAGGAAAGATTATAGCATCTTCGTTTTCAGAATCAGACGGCAGTTTCGAAATTGATGGTTTACCTTTAGAAGACAATTATATTTTTTACGTCTCACCAATGAAGTTAAAAAGTACAATGCCTGAGTATTACTCTGATGTTCGTAGTGATTTTTGTTCATCGAGTTCAAGTTATCGCGGTTCTTTCTATCAAAGTTGTCAGACTTCTAAACGAGGTTATCCACAGGCAATAACATTAAGTTCAGTTGCTCCAACTGTTAATTTAGGTGTTTTGAGTATTCGCTGTGACCTTGATGTGCCACAGAATTATTTGGCCGATAAAGAAATTCTTTTCGAAATTCCTTCAGTCGATCTGTCCGGAAATCCTGGTAATAATATGGTTGGCTACATCACTCCCGATCAAATTACCTCTGGTGCACCAGACAGATTGCGAATGGATTTAACAAGCTATGCAACTGGCGGTGCTTCTAACTTATATTTAGAATTTAAAGTTACCTATCAATCACTTTATTCAGTTATGCATCTTCAGGCTCAGGCTGAAAGAAATGGTGTCGTTCAAAGTATTATTGACCCATCTAATATCTCATCGACTACTTTGGGTGGATCATCGGTCATTGATACAGATCTAAATCCAAATATGGAGTTAGTCGGAAAGGTCCCGCTATCTGCTTCAGCATCAAACAATGATTTTGAAATTATTTTAACTCCTCAAAGTTTTGATGATTGGGAAGCTTCAGTTGCGACCTATGGGTCTGAAGACTTTTACTCAAGACGAACTCAGTTTGCTGACCCTCTTTCATTTTATCTATTAACCTACAGAATCGTTCAAAATGTATCTGGCTCATATATTCATTATGCTGGTCCAAGTCACACAACTGCGAGCTCTAATCTGTCTTGCCTTGACGCATCCTCAACCTACGCGATTGTCGGTAATGTTCAACAATCTTCAGAGACTACAGAAAATAAAAGACGAGCTAAGCAAGAAGACGGTGGATTTGCTTGTGGCAGTGTTGATGTGTCATCTGGTGGGAGTGGTGGACCAGGAGCAGGCTTTTTGAGTTTTTTGATTGGTTTAGTCTTAATTTGTGTTAGTAGCTCGAGACAAAACAAGGAAATCACTTGGTTTAGTGCATCATAGAGGTCATAATAAATATAAGTAAGAATTATGTTTAGGTGGTCCTCATGTCCAATATTAAAAAAAATAACTTATTAATATTGATCTTGGTTTGTGCCGGGATGTTACCAATTGTTGCGTCGGCTCAAAATTTGGTCGAAGAACGAATAAGACGAATAAGCGATCGTAAGAAATCTGTCTTTTTAAATAGAGGTATTTTTCATAACGGTGGGCCAAGTATCCCTTCAAGTCTTAAGGCAGTGCGCCACTCTTATAATCCTAAACTTGGTTACGAAAGACTAGTTATGGACTTTGAGACGGCAAAAGTTCCAAGAATCTATGGTCATATTGCGACGGGCGATAAAAAACTCTATTTAGATTTATTCGACACGCAAATTAAAGGTGCGATTGGATCTTTTGGTAATAGCAAATATGTGGAAACCATCAACTTCTTTCCAATCTCTCAAGATACACTTTCAGTAGAAATTCACTTTAAACAAAGTGTCAGCGTTGATATCTTTTACCTAGATTCACCGGGACGTTTTGTTATCGACGTTAAAGGCTAAATCAGACTCGACTTCGGTCTTTTATCAATCTCTTACAGGAGCATGAACCCATGTCCGACATGGATAATGATTATCAAGTGCAAATAAAACCAGAAGCTGCGGAGTTAACCAAACTTCCAGAAACAGTGGTCGTTATACCGATCATGAATAGTCCAATTTTTCCGGGAATGATTGCCCCGATTATTTTATCTGAAGATAAATTTACACCTGAGCTAGATCAACAGTTGCTTCGTTCTGGTTACGTCGCTTTAAATCTTGTTAAGCAAGACTTAAAGGACGAAGAAGGAGCGATGATCCCTGAAGAGGAAGTGTATCTTGAAAGTCGTGAAATTAGAACTCGCGATATTTATAAAGTTGGTGTTCTTTGTAAGGTTGTAAAGAAGCTTAAACTTCCTGACGGCTCAGTCAACGTTCTTGTTCACGGAGTGAAAAGATATAGAGTTTCAGAGTTTGTAAAAGAAGAACCTATTATTCAAGCAAAGTTTGAAGTCTTTGAAGACATCATTGAAGCTGATGAAGAGTTAGACGCTTATACTCGTTCAGTAATCAATCAAGTTAAGCGCCTTTCAGAAATTAATCCATATTTTAATGAAGAGATGAAATTAGCTATGCTAAATTCTCCATCTCCTGGAGCGTTAGCAGACCTAGTGGCGTTCGCACTTTCTCTAGATATTCCAGAAGCTCAAGACTTCCTTGAGTCACTTGTTGTTAAAAAGCGTTTTGGAAAACTTCTTATTTATCTTAAACGCGAAAAAGACGTAGCGGATATTCAAAAGAAAATTTCAGACGAAGTTAACGATAAAGTTAATAAGTATCAAAGAGAGTACTTCCTACGCGAACAACTAAAAGTTATTCGTAGTGAACTTGGTATGGAAGAAGACGAAAAGTCTCGCGATCTAAAAATTATTAAAGAAAAACTCAGTAAAATGGAAATGCCAGAGCAGGCTAAAAAGGCAGCTCTTGAAGAGCTTGAACGCCTTGAAGCTATCCCTGACTCATCTCCCGAGTATAACGTTGCCAGAACTTATCTAAACTGGATGGTCGATCTTCCATGGGATACTTCGACTGAAGATAAAATCGACATCCCTGCAGCGAAGAAAATTTTAGAGAAAGATCATTACGGTTTAGAAAAAGCTAAGGAGCGAATCTTAGAATTTTTAGCCGTACGAAAGCTTAAGCCAAACTATGATGGAACAATTCTATGCCTTGCAGGACCTCCTGGTGTTGGTAAAACCTCTCTCGGTAAAAGTATTGCTGAAAGTTTAGGAAGAAAGTTTTATCGCTTCTCACTAGGTGGTATGCGCGATGAGGCTGAAATTAAAGGCCATAGAAGAACTTATGTTGGAGCGATGCCTGGTCGTATCATCCAAGCACTTAAGCGTGTTGAAGTGAATAACCCAGTGATCATGCTCGATGAAATTGATAAACTTGGTAATAGTTATCAAGGTGACCCTGCTTCAGCTCTTCTTGAAGTGTTAGATCCAGAACAAAACTCTACCTTCATTGATAATTACTTAGATCTTCCTTTTGATTTATCAAAAGTTCTTTTTATTGCCACGGCAAACTATATTGGTGAGATCCCAGAACCTCTATTGGATCGTATGGAAGTTCTCGAGTTATCTGGATACACGATTGAAGAGAAGATTAATATTGCTATTAAATGGGTTATTCCTAAGCAACTTAAAAAACATGGATTAGCTAAAGCTGATTTTTCACTTGGAGCTCCTGTACTGAAAAAACTTGTTAGTGACTATGCTCGCGAGCCAGGTGTTCGTGTGATGGAGCAAATGATTGCTAAGCTTTGTAGAAAAGCGGCGCTTGATAAAGTTTCATCTAAAAGAGCTAAGAAGTTTGTGCCAAAACTTACGGATTTAGAAAATCTGTTAGGTTCAGCTAGATATGAAACTGAAAAAGCAGATAAAGTTCAACGCCCTGGCGTTGTAACAGGTCTAGCTTGGACTGCTTATGGTGGAGACATTCTATCAATTGAAACACTTCCTCTTAAAGGAAAGGGCGGATTTAGATTAACTGGTCAGCTTGGCGATGTGATGAATGAATCAGCCAGTCTTGCTTATAGTTATGTCAGAAAACTTCTTCAAGAAGAGCTTGATCATTTAGAATCGAAAAAGAAAACAGGCAAGAAACCAAAAGGTAAGAAACCTGTAGCTCCAAAAACAGAAGAAACGAAAGAAGTTATCGAAGACGCTGAAGACTTTTTATCAACACATGAAGTTCACTTGCATTTACCAGCTGGCGCAACTCCTAAAGATGGACCATCTGCCGGTATAACTATGGCCCTAGCTCTTTATAGTCTTGCTACGAACAAAAGACTTAAAGCAGGTCTAGCTATGACTGGAGAGTTATCTTTGACTGGTAAAGTACTTCCTGTTGGTGGAATCAAAGAAAAAGTTCTTGCAGCCAAGAGAGCTGGCATTAGAACTATTATTCTACCGAAACAAAATGAGAAGGATCTTAAAGAGGTTCCAGAGCGTCACCGTAAAGGAATGAAATTCTATCCAGTTGCTCATTTTGATGAAGTCCTAAAGGTTGCTCTAGGTAAATAATGAGTCGTCTGATTACGTCGTTAGCAAGAAGAAGGTGGATTAAAAGAATAATCCACCCACTTCTTCCTGACGTAAATTCAATTAATATTTCCAACAAGGGTGAATTTTATTATTGCACCAAGGACTTCACGGGGCCTTCGTTTTACGTGATGTATGATGGAGAAAAAGCTTTCTATCAATACGAAAAAATCAATAAAGATAGTATTGAGAGTAGCCTTTAAGGTAAAAAGGTTTTCTTTGATATTGGTTCAAATATTGGCTTGTTCAGCGTTTACTTTAAGCTTAAGTTTCCCGACCTAGAGGTTCATGCATTTGAGCCAGAATCCTTAAACTTTAGATGCTTAAAATCAACAGCAGAAAGCTTTAATTTTCAAAATATTAAGTTAAACGAGTTAGGGCTTTCTGATAAAGAGTGTACAGCGAAGCTCTTTGTTGATCCTATTAATATGGGCGGAGCCTCTGTCAGTCAGGATGATGGCAATAGAGTTGCAGTCTCCATTAATATTTCAACTCTCGATAAATATGTTGAAGAGAATAGTATTCAAGCAATCGATGTTATTAAAATGGATGTGGAAGGCTTAGAAGAAAAAATAATAGATGGTGCAGTAAATAGTCTTAAAAAGTATAAACCGTTAATTATTTTTGAGTGTATCCATAATGAACTGAATACCAACAATGTTATTCGAGCTATTAAAAAAATCGGCAACGCCTTTTCTATAGAGCAAGTAAAAACAAAAAGAATGATCGATCCTGAGAGCTTTAATAGCTTTGCCGAAAGCGAATTTAAAAATGGCTTAGTTGGTACTGAGTACTTAATTAGATTCCAATAAAAAAGGCTCCCATTAGGAGCCTCTTCTTTATCAATTTTAAATTTAAAATCTAGAATTCGTCAGAGTCATACTCGCTCATAGGAGCATGCTTAACTTTACCAGCAGCAATTTCACGAAGTGCAGTTACAACTTCCTTGTTTTTGCTCTTAACAAGTTGGTCAGCACCATCACGTAGTTGCTTTACACGCTTAGTTGCCAAGTGAACCAACTCATAGCGGTTTTCAACTTTTTCTAAACAGTCTTCAATCGTGACACGAGCCATATTTCACCTATCTTTGCGTAGTTAGAACGAAACACTTTTATAATCTTGTGCCAGACGTTTGTCAAAATCCAAAGCATATAAGGTATGCCAATGATTTCTTATACTTGCGATATAAAAAACAATGCCGGATTTGAAATAGATCAGATTCGGAGGTGTTATGGATATAATTGTTCTTGGGCAATGCAAAAAAGTCTATACGGACTTTGCCGTTTTTAACTTTCAAGGCTACTGGCATGAAAACAAAATAAGCCAAATACGTGTCTGTTCCTCACAGAATTGGAGCAAAAACGAGGACTATATTCTTCAATTAAAAGTTGATTGTGTAGAAGATAAGATTCTTTGGACGAAGCTTGTAAGAGCAAAGCTTCTATCCAATATCAGTCGACTTTAACAGATACAAGATCCCCA
>CAXBMT010000066.1:0-11532 GCA_963976925.1 uncultured Bdellovibrionales bacterium | reverse complement strand
TTCGGTTCTTGTCTAACAGGCGGCTTGGAGCCCCTCCAGGAAACATCACAGAGCTTTTAAGAACATTTTGTTCAATATTACCCATAGCAAGGATTTCCCCGTCGTCTTTGGCAACCCAGACTTCGCCGTCAAGGCTCTCAAACTGTGCTCTGGTCAGGCATTGACCGTTACTAAACAGCTGGAGATCCTTGCCCTCTAAAGTAATGATCTTGAGTTGAAGCAGTTCGTCAAAAGGTAACCAATGACTCTCAAGAGTCTCATGATTCCAAGTTTTAAGCCCCTCATGGGACTCAGGACAATCTAGAGAGCCGATCTGAGTTCGTTTTAGTTTAATTAAATGGCCAATATTTTCACAAGCTGCACATAAATCTTCAAAGAGTGTTCTGATATAAGTCCCACTTGAAACTTGTGCTTCAAACTCGACACTTTCAGAATCAACACTCAAAATAGTAAACTTATAAATTTCTCTTTTAACCGCTTCTTTTTCAATAACGATACCACGACGAGCATACTCATAAAGAGCTTTACCTTCATGCTTTGTTGCAGAAAAAGCCGGTGGACTTTGCCAATACTCACCTATCATTTTGTCAGCAGCTTGCTGCCAATGAGTAAGATTGAGTGCAACTGGATCAGATGATTTTACAATATCTCCAGTGTTATCACCGGTGTCCATCTGAACGCCAAGTTTACCAACAGCTCTATACGTTTTTGGGAAATCTCTATGAAAGCGATCAGCTAATTTGGTAGCGCCGCCTGTTCCAACTAAAATCAAACCTTCAGCAAATGGATCAAGTGTTCCAAAGTGACCAATTTTTCGAGCGGATTTTCCAAGAATTCTCTTCACTTGATGAACAACATCATACGACGTTGGCCCGGCGGGTTTATGAAGAGCAAAGACCATGGCAGGAGAAGGTGCCGGAGCTTGCTTCATACTAGAGATCTTCCTCTCTCGTATCAGCATCAGACTTTAGGAGACGATCAATTTCAGCCTGGGCCTCAAATTGATTATCATAGGCAAACTTTAATTGTGGTGTATGACGAATCTGCAAAACATTTGCAAGTAGAGATCTAAACTTACCAGCTAAGCCTTTAACCGCTTCACTGCAATCGCCCTTTTTTTCAACATCAAAGGTGTCCCAATAGACGTTGGCAACAGAGTAATCAGCAGAGAGCTCAACTTTTGTAAAACTTAAAAAAGAAGCTCTTGGATCAGAGATTTCGCGTCTAAGCATACCATTCATCTCATGCAGTAGACGCTCTTCAAATTTAGTTTTTTTAAAGCTCTTAACTTTAGCCATTATATCCTACTAAGCGCTCGGTTGGCTGTTAGCGCTGGCAGCTGAATCAGCTTCGCTTTTAACAACATCGTCGTAAGTACGTTTACGCTCTTGCATAATATAACACTCAAAAGTGTCACCGATTTTAACATCGTTATAATTTTCAAGTCCGATACCACACTCAAGTCCAACTTTGACTTCTTTAGCATCATCTTTGAAACGCTTAAGAGAAGACATCTTACCATCGTGCATGATCTGACCATTACGTAGAAGACGAACGTTACAACCAACGGCGATTTTTCCATCAACAACCACACAACCTGCGATTGTTCCCGCTTTTGGAACTGTAAATGTTTCTTTAACTTCAGCACGGCCAATGTATTCTTCATTGAACTCAGGCTCAAGCATCCCTTCAATCGCAAGCTTCACGTCATTAATAAGCTCATAAATAATTGTATAAGTTTTAACGTCGATTCCAAGTTGTTCAGACAACTTTCTTGCAGTCGTTAGTGGACGCATATTGAATCCAAATACGAAGGCTCCAGAGCTATCAGCAAGCTGAATATCGGAGTCTGTAATAGGACCAACACCACCGCTAATCACGCGAACTTCAACTTCTTTTGAAGAAAGAGGCTCAACAGATTGGCGAATAGCTTCATAAGAACCTTGAACATCAGAACGGATAATAAGGTTAAGCTGTTTAGCCTCATCATTTTCACCGGCAGCTGCAGCAAAGAAGTCTTCAAGTGAAACTTTCTTCTTAGCAGGTCCAGTCATTAGTTTTCTACGCTCTTCAGCTCTATTTTCTGCAACTTTCTTCGCTTCTCTTTCATTTTTAGCAAAATCCCTCAGCTCACCTGGACTTGGCGCTTCGGAAAGACCAAGGATCTGAACTGGAGTAGATGGACCAGCTTCTTTAAGCTGTTTTCCAGTACTATCAACAAGACTTCTAGCGCGACCAAAAGTCTCACCAGTTACAATAGTATCGCCTTTTTTTAGAGTACCAGTTTGAATCAAAATCGTTGCAACAGGGCCTCTGCCTTGTTCGATTTTAGATTCGATAACGACACCTTGAGCAGAACCTTCAGGGTCAGCACGAAGTTCCATCATCTCAGCTTGAAGAGCGATACCTTCAAGAAGTTCATCAACACCATCACCTTTTAGGGCTGAGATATGAACAAACTGAGTCTCACCACCCCAATCTTCTGGAGTAATTCCGTGTTCTGAAAGACCAGTCTTAATACGGTCTGGGTTTGCACCCTCTTTATCCATTTTATTAACAGCTACGATGACGTTTTTACCAGAGTTTTGGCAAAACTTAATCGACTCAACCGTCTGAGGCATAACACCATCATCCGCAGCAACAACAAGAACGACGATATCAGTTACGTCTGCTCCACGTTGGCGCATGGCCGCAAAAGCAGCGTGGCCAGGAGTATCTAAAAAGGTAAGTTTCTTACCTTTAACGTCTACACTGTAAGCACCGATATGCTGAGTGATACCACCAGCTTCACCGGCAGCAACTTTTTCGTTTCTAATATAATCGAGCAGAGTTGTTTTACCGTGGTCAACGTGACCCATGATCGTGATGATCGGGTTACGGATAGGCCAACTAGAAGTATCTACATCATCGTTTTTACCTAGAACTTCATCTTCATCGAAGGCTTTATTTTCAACTCTAAAGTCATACATTGCTGCAATTTTAGAAGCTAAATCAATTCCGACATAATCATCAGGCTTAATAAGCAAGTTTAAGTCTAAACACTTATCAGCAAGTTCTTTAAATTTAACTGAAAGTTTTTTTGCAACGTCTACAAGCTTTCCACCATCATGAAGGTAAATAACTCTCTTCGCATCTTTAACTTCGGTAACTTCTGTTTTCTTAGAAGGACCGTTATAAACTCTCTTACGTTTTGGTTGAACGTAAATAGGCATACCGCTTCCAGAAAGAGCAGCATAACTTTTAAGTTCACTATCGGCACGTGTCGTATTGAGAAGCTCTGACTTACTAGTGACAGGCTTTTTACCTGACATCATTGAAGCAAGACCACCTAGTCTACTACTACGTTTGCCCTTTTCATCATCATCTTCATCGTCTTTAGATTTAGGTTTTGACTGAACAGAACCTGAGTCATCATTAGACTCGTCTTTTTCCGGAATAAACACAGGAGTAAAACGGTGAACTTTTTCTTTATAAAGTTCTTTATCCTTCACATCAGTGTCAGTTGTATCAGTCTCTGCGACTTTTTCTTTAGCAGTCGCGGCAGGAGCTGCTTTTTCAACCTTTTTAGGCATTGAAACAACTCTTAGTCCGCCTTTTGCAGATGATCCACCAGCAGTTGGCTCATCGTCTTCAGGCTCTCCACCTTTTCTAAGAACAATTGTTTTTTTCTTTTTAGTAACTGTCTTCTTTTTGTCTTTAGTCTCTTCAGATGTATCTGACTCAGCAGCTTCACTCTTAGCAGCGACTTCGGCTTTAGCCTCGCTTGGCTCTTCAACCTTAGCAACATCAGCATCATCGTCACCAGAACGTTTAACAACCTTCTTCTTAACCGTTTTCTTCTTTGCACCAGCTTTTTTCTTAGCCGTTTTCTTCTTGGCTTTTTTAGCTGCAGGTTCAGGCTTTTTATATTCGGCCATGACTTGAGCAACTTCATCATCACTCAGCGCAGTCATATGGTTACGAACAGGAAAGCCTTTTGCTTTAAGCGCTTCCACGAGGTCGATTGCCCCCATATCAAGTTCTTTAGCAAGGTCAAAAATCTTCATCGGCATTAAAAGCTCCAGTATAACTAACTTAAAAAAACAAAAAACAACTAAACAATTACTTTAATTTAAAGGCCGCTAACTCTTCTCTTAGGCGACGTTCTGCTTCAGAGAACTTATCGCCTTGTTCTTCTCCACTCTCTCCGTCTTTCTTATCAATGAATCCGCGATAAGATGGGACAGCAGAAGCAGAGATCAACTCTTCTTCCTCTTCAGGCTGAAGATCAATAGTTCCTGATTCAACAGCAGCTAAAGTATCAGTGATGAGTTTCTGAGCATCAGCTTCTTCAACACTTAAAATCCCAGCAAGTGCTGCTGGAGTCATAACGGTTAGATCACCAACGGCAACAATATCGTGTTGAACAAGAACCTGCGCTTGAGTTTCACTGATACCAGGAACCTGAAGAAGGTTTTGAACAGAGCGAGTAATCTTCTCTTGAAGTTTAACTTTAGAGATAATGTTAATTTTATAGCCCGTAAGCATTGCTGCTAGGCGAACGTTTTGACCACGACGACCAATAGCTAGTGATAGTTGATCTTCTTCAACAACCACGTCCATATTCATATCTTCATGATCCATCATGATATTGGTGATTTCAGCAGGAGCTAAGGCAGCTCTTGAGAATGTTTCAATATCATCATTCCATTTAACGATATCGATTTTTTCACCTTGAAGTTCATTAACAACGTTTTGAACGCGTGAACCTTTCATACCAACACAAGCACCAACAGGGTCGATATCTTTATCAACTGACTGGACAGCAATCTTAGCTCTAAAGCCTGGCTCACGAGCAGCAGATTTAATTTCAATCTGACCATCTTGAATTTCTGGAACTTCAATTTCAAATAGCTTAACAAGGAACATTGGAGATGTTCTTGAAAGACGAATTTCAGGTCCACGATTAGTCATTACAACTTCTGATAGATAAGCCTGAATACGATCACCTGTTTTAAATTGTTCACCAGGGATAATTTCACGGCGTGAAAGAATAGCGTCAGCTTTACCAAGATCAACAATAATATTTCCACGCTCATAACGACGAGCAATACCTGTAATCAACTCACCTTCACGGTGTTTAAATTCAGAGAATAGGATTTCACGTTCAGCATCGCGAACTTTTTGAAAAATAATCTGACGAGCAGTTTGAACGTCAACACGTGTAAAGTTAGGGTTTTCGATTTTAATACCAAGTTGATCGCCAACTTCAACATCTTCATCAAGCTCTTTTGCTGCATCTAATTTAATTTCAACAATAGGATCACGAACGTCATCTACAACATTTTTATATTGAAAGATCTCGATATCACCGTCATCTGGGTTATAACGAGTTTCATATTCACCTTGAATACCAAATTTCTTTCGAGCGGTTACGAGAAATGCCTGCTCTATTGCTTTAACAACAATAGCTCTTTCAATTCCGCGATCTTTACCAAGCGCTTCAATAACTCTACCAATCTCAGAAAAATTCATAAAACGTCCTTTAAATAAAACTAGTCTGTATCTAGATTTGCATTCTTTATAGCCTCAAAAGGAAGTGTGTAATTAACCTTATCAAACCTGACGGTTAAGGCACTTTCATCTTGAGAAATTAATCTTACTTTTACTTTTTTCTGCCCTTTAAACTTCTTAGGACATGTTTCAACGCCAACTATCTCTTCAAATCTCTTTTTCAAATTAACCGTAATTGAATGAGTTACGGCCGATTCAAAATGCTTCTTAGTTACCAGGTTGCGATAAACACCAGGAGAAGAAACTTCAAGCGTGAAGTTAGCTGGTAGCCACTCTTCCTCTACATAGGGGTCAAAGCCTCTATCAACCTTGACGCAATCTTCGATCAAAGCAGTACCTGTAGCTTTGTCTTCGATGAATACCTGGAGAAGACCGCTCGCTGAATTATAACTAAAGTCATAAAGTTCAAGGCCACATTCGGATACGACTTTCTGACAAAGTTCTAAGAACTTTTTTTCAATTTCGTTTAATTCTGTTTCAAGAGCATTCGCCATCGCGAAAGTTCCTTCCATATATAAAAAAAAAGGGTGGAAAAAATAATTTTCGTCCACCCAAACCAAAAAACCTAAAACTTATAGACGACCTTATTTACCAAAAGCGTAGCATCATGACAACTTAAAGCTTGAAATTAGGTGATATAACGCAACTCAACAAATCTTCAAAGTCATACTCTGTGCGTCCTGACCATTTGCATAAAATGCTTTTATGACACGAGAGGGTTGCCACAAATGCTTATTATAAAAGGATATGGCCTTGTGGTTATCAATTTGAACCTCAAGCAGTGCATCTTCAAAGCCTAAGCGCTTAAGCTCTATAACGCTTTGATTCATTATTAGGCCAGCAAGTCCTTTTCTTCTAGAGGAGTCTTTTGTCATAATTTTCAGTAAATATGCGTGAGGATGATTATCTAGCTCCCATAATGCAAGAGCTTCGTCAGATATCCATACAATTAAGAATTTACGCTGACCTGCAGTTAGATCAATCCAATCCTGAGTTAGCCATGGCCACTCAAAGTAGGAGTGATCAAGATCTGCAAAAAGATTCAACAAAGTTGAGTCTAGGAATTTATCTTCACTAAAATTTGTCCACTTTTGAACAGTCATAATTCTACTTAGATACTATGTTGGAAAAACCTACATACTGGTTGTTACTTTATCTTCATAACTCCCCTCAGGAGAGGCAACACAATAAGACCCTTTAAAGTTTTTAGCTAGTACTTCAGAAATACGATGATAACGATCCCACATGACGTCTTGATTGATGATGTCATTTTCCCAAGAAGCAAGAGGTTCTTCAGGAGTTGGTTCTATTAACCTAATACTGTCTGGAAATCTATCAACGTATACAGGGTTATTAAAAAAGATATTTGTTCCAATATGTTGAATTAAATGCCCATGATTTTTTATAAAATCTAAAGTTTCTTGAAAGTCTTCCTCTGTTTCAGAAGGATAGCAATAAATTACATTAATATTGACTTTAATATTGTACTTTTTAAAGTTTTCTAAAATTCGAATAGATTCTTTAACTGGAAAGAACTTGTTCATATGTTTACGTGTATTTTCTGAAGCACTTTCAAATCCGAAAACGACTGAGCCTAAGCCTGCATCGCTTAAAAGTTTAATTCGTGATTCATCTGAAAGACTTCTGTCTAGCTTGGCATTAAAAAGATTCCAGTCGTAGCGAATAGGAGAATTTTTAAGCATATTCAAAAACTTATCGGTTTCTTCTCTAGCCACTAGTGACAATGGATCATCATCGACAATCATGAAACGATTCGTTTTATATTTTTTAGTTTGGTAGATAACTTCATTCATAATATGTTCGCCTGACCTAAAGCGAACAGCTTTTGAATAAGTTTTCACATTACAAAAATGGCAATTTCCGGAACATCCGCGAGAGGTATTAATCGGAATACCCGCCCACCAGTTGTCAGAATTCAAGTATCTCTCAAATCTAGGATTCGAGCCAAAGTCTGGAATTTTTAAAACATTCATGTCTTGAACTTGTGTTTTAAAATCAAACTTATCGATATAATAATTCGAAGATTTATAGGGAGGTTTATTCACTCCATAGATCGCTTCATCAGAATTATTATCTAAGGCTTCCATAATCTTAATAATGACTTCTTCGCCCTCGCCTTTAACTAAAAAATCGAAAGACTTATCTAACGTTTCAATGAAGTTATCTGACATCAATAAATCTTTCACCTCAGGTCCACCTAAAACCTGCTTAATTTTAGGAAAGAGATCTCTGATATGACTAGCAAGAAGCAGTGTCGACTCTCTATTGTAGTTGTAAATCGAATAGCAAATCACTGTCGGCTGATAAGACTTGATATGGTCGACACAGACCGAAAGCGACTCAGTCGTCAGTGGAGCTCTTTCTCTATCAATAACCAGCTCTCTTTCAGGTTTAGTTGTTTTAATGAACTCCACTAAAACATCTGAATTGTAACCATGAGCAAGTAAAGAACCATTAATGTATGCAGCACCTAGAGGCGGCAGATACTGGTGAGCCTCGAGTAGACTTGCACAGAGAATTTTCTGCTTACCTTTCATAAAACCCTCAAATTAACTCTAGAAATAAACAAAATTATAACACTAACACTGTAATTTGCTACATCTCAATAATGTATAATCAACAACTTACGGATAATCATAGGTAGATTTCGTGGTTTTTTGATTTATCAATAGACTCAATGAAGGACTTTGCTCTGAAAAGGTCATCTTTATTATCTTTTTGACTGTTATCCTTAAACTTAGACCTAATAATGACTTCTGCTCGAAGAATTAAATCGATATTTGGAGACTTAATTTTATCCAAGCAACTAAAACTTTCAGGCAACTGAGCTTCACTAGAAACTTGCTGAGTTTGTCCATAAAGAATGAACTTCACAAGAGATATAGTTTTTTCAACAAGAGCTTTTTCACTATCTGTAAGGCTTCGACGTTCAGCCACGTCGAGAGTATCTAAAACCGTTTTGAAGTCTTCGGGCTTTAAGTTTAAGCTTCTTAATAAAAAAGATCTATTGCCTACACATTGTAAGCGACTCCACTCTTTGGTCCAGACAACGAAAGCTTCCTTAAAGAAGACTTGCTTATCTATGCGAAAAAGAGCCCTGTCTTTAACAAGAAGCTTTTCCTGTGAGAAACAGGAAAAAGAGAGAAGAAAAATGAGAGCGAAGCGCCCTAACACAACTTAAACAGGAGAACTTAGTTCAACGTTTCCAATCGCCGCTGCATTTTGGCCGCGAGATTCGTTGTGGAAGCGAATATTAACATGAGGATTGAAGGTATATCCGTCTTTTCCACGAATAATATACTTACGCTTATCTGACTTATCGTTTTTATCACCCTTAGGCTCAATCAACTTTCTAAGACGAGAAACACTTGTATAGATTAACTTGTCGTGAATAAGTGGGTTGTATTCATCTTTCCAGATCATGCTAGCAAGCTGGTCTTTGTCGTAATAACTGCCAGGGTTCTTTGCTAATAAGAAAAGGATCTCAAGAAGAACAAAACGGTGTTTAAAGTCGATTGTTCCAAGAGTTCTTTCTTTGACTTTGCGATTAACGCGATCAAGGAAAATATCAACGCTTGAGTCATTAACATCATCAACTTCTTTTTGAAGCATATCAGTTAGGCGCTTGAACACGCGCTTATCAACTGTGTCTAGAGCTAGGCCAAAATATTCAAGAGCAAGGTCATACTTACCAGAGAATTTGTGGGCCATACCTTTTGCTAGAAGTACGTAACCATAAAGATTCCAGCACTTCTTTTCGTTAAGAATACGGTTAGCCTTATCGAGATTTTCTAGAGCTAAATCGTAGTTTTCATCAGCCAACTCAACCTTAGCAAGGTGGTGATACATAGCACCTAGAAGATAGTTTTTAGTGATGATGGTAAGAAGTTGATTAAGTTGAGTTAGGTAATCACGAGCTGCAATATTATCCTGACGATTTGTAGCATTCATCGCCAGAGCAAGAAGGCATTTCGCTAGAAGTTCAGGCTCGTTTTCTTCTTTTGAGCGCTTATAAGCAAGTTCAAAGTTCTGTTTAGCTTCATCAAATTTAGAGCTGTAGTTTTTAACTATACCTACATTGTAGAAGTACTCTGCACTTAGACTTGCTAGATTTGAAGTCATCTCATCAACAAGAGAATCAGCTTCAGTAATATAAAGAGATGCTTTGGTATTTTCGAGTCTCTCAGAGGCAATTCTAATTAAAAAGCCATAGACTTTTAGCATTGAGAATATGTCGCGAGGTCTTTCACCACACTTTAGAGATAAGATAAAATTTTCTTCTGCTTTAATTAAGTCAGCTTTATCATAGTGAAGCTTTCCTAATTGATAGAAAGAACGTCCAAGAGCTGCTTGATTAGTAGCATCGCCAGACAATTGAAGTGTATCTTCACTTCGATCCAAGAAAGCTAACGAACTTTCGATGTTGTTAGGCTTTAGCGAAACGTTATCTGTGCTTTGTAGTTCTGCCATTTCTTCATTTATCACGTAAATTCCCCCGCAAGGTGGCTTAACCCTAGAATCCCTTTACAGGGAATCGCAGGCTTAGCATCTTTCTTATCACGCTGCATGGCGATTGGTCAAAAGCACCACCGATAACCGTGTAAAAATTCACCTTTAACTCATTGATTTATAGTTAACCCCTTGATACTGTGACTGGAACATAAACGTTGCTATTTTAGGTAGTTAGAGCACTTTTTCGGGTAGTTGCACGTGGCACAATCACAAGAATACAAAATTGATACTATTAGACACTCTATGGCCCATCTCATGGCCCAGGCAATAACCCATGTCTTTCCTAATGAGCATATTGAGTTTGGAGTTGGTCCAGTTATTGATCACGGCTTTTATTATGACGTCGAGATGGATCACCGCTTAAGTGAGAGTGACCTAAAACAGATTGATAAGAAAATGAAGGAGCTTATTAAGAAGAAGCTTCCTATTGAGCGCAAAGTAATGAATCGCGACGAAGCGATTAAGCACTTCACTGATATCGATCAAAAATTAAAAGTCGAGTTGATCAGCGATATTCCAGACGATGAAGAAATTTCTTTTTTTACTCAAGGTGACTTCATCGATTTATGTCGTGGCCCTCACGTCGAAAATACAAACAATCTTCCTTTTAGCTTTAAGCTAACTCATGTCGCTGGTGCTTATTGGCGTGGTAGTGAAAAGAATCAAATGCTTCAAAGGGTTTATGCTGTTTGTTTTTCTTCCAAAGAAGAACTACAAGATCATCTCAAGATGCTGGAAGAAGCCAAACGCCGCGACCATAGAAAGCTTGGTAAAGAGCTTGAGCTTTTTCACTTTGAACAAGTCGCGCCAGCTTCACCTTTCTTTATGCCCAAAGGCGCGTTTATCTACAACGAACTCGTTTCATTCATGAGACGTCTCTATGATAAATTTGGATACTCTGAAGTAATCACTCCTCAGATTCTAGATTCTGAGCTTTGGCATACTTCAGGCCACTATGCTCACTACAAAGAGAATATGTATTTCTCAAAAATTGATGATCGGGAGTATGCAGTTAAGCCAATGAACTGCCCGTGCCATATGTTGATGTTTAAGCACTATAAGTATAGTTACCGCGACCTTCCTCTTCGCTATGCTGATTTTGGACGCTTGCACCGCTATGAAAAAGCTGGAGCTGTTGCAGGCCTAACTCGTGTTAGAACTTTCTGCCAAGATGATGCTCACGTATTCTTGCCGATGGATAAAGTACAAGGTGAAATCCAAGACCTCATGCGAATGTTCTTCATTTGTTATGAGCACTTTGGCTTTACTGGCATTAAAGTTAATCTTTCAACAAGACCTGAAGAGAAGTCTGGCGATGATAAAACTTGGGATATAGCTGAAGGCGCTTTAAGAGATGCGCTTGATGCTTCCGGACATGCTTATCATGTTAAAGAAGGCGACGGTGCCTTCTATGGTCCTAAAATTGATGTTGAGATTGCTGATGCC
>CAXBMT010000065.1:0-11591 GCA_963976925.1 uncultured Bdellovibrionales bacterium | reverse complement strand
AAATTCTTCCTTTACCTCACAGATATTCGGGTTAGCATATTCCAATCAAAACACAGGGATAGTCATGGTTCGTTGTTTTTTTATCTTAATGATCATTTTTCTGGTGAGTTGTGGAACTTCTTCAAAAAGAATTTCAGAGCAAACTAGTGGAAAAGAAAATAGACCTGTCTGGGTCAATGACCCTATAGAGTTTTGCCAAGAAGAATTTATCTGCGCTGTTGGAGAAGGAAAAAGCTTTTATTTAGCTGAAAGCGATGCCAGATCAAATCTTGCCAAAATCTTTAAAGTTCGTGTCTCTGGAACAACTGAAATTACTGAAGAGAGTTCAAGCCTATCAACTCCGGACTCGATGGAAAGTTTAGGTGTTACGCAAGATATCTACTCAAACAATATTGAGATTGTTGATGAAGTTCTTGAAGGTGTGATCACTTCCAAAAAACACGAAGAAGATGGCGCCATCTTTTCTTTGGCCCAGCTCGATAAAAGAGTGGCCGGAAAAATTTTAAAAACAAGAATAGGTGAACTCGACGCTGAAATTGAACAAGCCTATGAAAGCGGAAGACGATCGCTTTTACCAAGAGCCTTAGAGCTTCACTCAAAAAAAATGGGGCTTGTCACTTATCTAACGATTCTTGGTATGCCCAATTTCTCTAGAGGAGTTTCCAAAGAAGACCTCTTAAAAAAGAAGTCCGAGTATGACGCCAATCCAATCTATGTCTTAATCGAAGCGGATAAGTCATCTGAGTTTGTTGAGCAAACGATCGCAGGGGAGTTAAGCACTCTTGGGTATAAGATCGTAGATAAAGACAGATTTGACTTTAAGATTGTGGCGACAAGCAACTCAAGACGTGAGTACCTTAATGTAAAAGGGTTTGAGCGCTATAATATGTATGTAAAGCTAGTGTCTTTTGATCGAGATAGTGAAGTTCAAGGGAACTTAACCTTTGATCAAACTCAAAACGGTCGATCGCTGGCACAAATTAAATCGCTAATACTTTCAAATTTTAGACAATATTTCTCAGAAAATTTCCAAGCTTTAGAGCTTGATTAGGAGTTAAAATGAAATTGTTCCATTTAATATTAATGTTAAGTCTTGTGGCTTGCTCTTCGACCAAAAAAGAAGCTGAGCTAGAAGAACGTGAAAATGAAGACATCCAACGCGATTACGTCGTATCAGACGCTTCTGGCAAAATTCGCCCAGGTTGGGTTGAAGATCCTGTCTTGTGGTCTAAAGAATACGGAAAAGACGTCGCGAAATATCGTTTCTTTAGTTATGAAACTGAGCCAAAAGTAGGTCGTAAAGTTGCTTGTGATTTAGCTAAGGCTAATGTTCGTGCAGATATCGCAGCAGAGATTTCAACTTTTATCGACAAGCAACTTGGAACATCTATTGAGGGTGTATCTTCTGTTGATGAAAATAGTCCTGATGTTCAAGGACTCAAAGAGTACACAGAATCAACTCTTGTTGAAAAAACAAAAAGCTTGGTTCACGGTGCAAGTGTGATTAAGACTTATTGGGAAAAGCGTCGCTACAAGCAAGACCTTGGAGCTAAAAAAGACTATATGGCCTATACATGTGCCGTTTATATCCGTATGGACGCAGCTAATTTAGCTAAAGCAGTTGATAACGCGGCCAAGGCTGTTATTGAACGTGCTTCAAAAACAACTGTTAAAGATAACGTTAAAAATGCATTAAAAAATGCCTCTGAAGACTTTTTAAAAGCTTCAGCTGGTGAAATTTAAAGAGGTTTAAATGAAAAATTTATTAATTCTATCAATTCTTTTCGGGCTAACAGCATGTGGAAGTTTTCAAGCTAAGCGTGTTGATTCTGCTGAGAGTGATGAAAAAGCCATGGAGATCACTGATAAGTGGGTTCAAGGTGATACTGAGCGTGTTGTTCAAGATGTACTTAAAGATATCTCAACTCACAAAGGCTATAAGCGCTGGCTTAGAAATCTTGGACGTGAGCCAAGAGTTTTTATTTCTGAAGTTCAAAACTTAACAAGTGAAGCCTATTTTCCAATCAATGACATCAATGACGAGTTCTTGAATGAAATCTCAGCTTCTGGTGAGTTCGTTCTAGTTGATGCTGAAGCTCGTGATAAAATTCTCAAAGAAATCACTTATCAAAACGACGGAATGGTTGATCCAAGAACGGCTAAAAGTATTGGTAAGCAAACTGGTGCTGACTTACTTATCTTAGGCAATGTTTATATGGAGCCTCAATCACGTGATGGCAAAACTATTAAACAGTACTCAATCAATATTCGTATGACTGATATCGAAAAGGGTATTGAGGTTTTAAGAACACGTACCAAGCTTTCAAAGTTCTCTGAAAAAAGTAGCATGGGTTGGTAAGAAAGCTTCTTGTTCTATTTTTAATTACAGCGTGCGCATCAACCGGACTTGATGAGCGCGCTTCTCTTCGCACAGCTTTTGCTTCAAAAAACTGGCCTCAAGCCAAGTCTATCCTTGAAGGTAAAGACGCTCTTTATAAAGACGAAAAAAACAAACTTCTTGATCTCATGGAAAGAGGTCATCTGGCCCATGCACAAGAACAATGGCAAGAATCCGCCGAGCTTTTTAGGCAAGCGCTTGAATTAAGTGATCAGCTTTACACCGTGAGTATTAGCTCAAAAGTTGCGGCAGCTGTTGTTAGCGATTCAAGCGATGTTTATTACGGTGAGGCTTATGAGATCGCGACGATTCATTTGTTGCAAACAATTAATCATCTTATGCTTTGGAAGGGCTCTTCAAAAAGAGATGATCTTTTTCGTGCCAGGGCACAAGTGGTGGCCTGGAATAAATTTTTAGAAAATAGAGCAAAGAACACAAAAGTTGCACCAGTCTTTAAAGATGACCTTATGGCCAAACTCTTTGGTGCTCAAGTTCACGAGCTTATTGATTCAGTCAGTGATCGACAAATAGCACTTGATCTATATATCGATGCCAGAGAGGTCTTACTTAAAAACTATGGAGCATACCCAAGCTTTAATGCCTCATCAAAAAAGTTCGTTAAAGACTACGAAAAATTTCCAAAGTACGGACTTAAGAAAGTCATGAAAGACTATATTGTCCTAACCGGTGCTGGAGAGGATTTAAAAAACGAAATTGAATCTAATGTTATCCACCTTGCAAGAAGAGTTAGAAGCTCTCGTGTGAATAACTATTTAAAACTTTTCGGAAAATCGCAGTCAGATTTTCCGAAAGTTAAAGAGCCATTAAAAACGTGAAAATTATCGCAAGCTTTGGCCAAGCACCGCTTAAAAAAGGTGAGACTCAATATATTGGCTTAACCGCTGCATTAGAAGATCCTAAAGCTTCAAAAGGAGCAAAGTTTTTAGCCGGCCTTTCAGCTGTCGCTCTAACTTTTTTTGCTGCCGACAAACTTGGACTAACTCCGCCACCATCCTCATGGAGCCCGGCCGGTACGCAGCTTGGACTTGAAATGTCCTTCGCCGCTGCTAAAGGCGCTTCAGTAAAGTTTGAGCTACCGAGTGTTTCTAATCAGCCAATTGATAGTTCAAGAGAGCTGGTGATTCTCGATGAAGCTGGTAAGGAAGTCGCTAGAGCTGATCTGCCATTGGTTCAGCCTATCGGAGATATTGCAGCTCAATCGATTGCTGAAAATACTGTGGCTCGCTATTGGCGCGTTGGAGTAAGGCTTGCGCTTAAGCATGCTGCCGCTATCGCCGCCAGCTATGCCACCTATAAAGCCTTGGCCGGTAGAAAAAATGATAACGACTTCCTGGCAAAGAACGCGGCCGTCTTTCAGTATTTGGCCGCAGCAAAAGGAATCGAAGCGAGTGAGCGAGCTGACACTAGAGGTTGGGCGACCTTACCTGATAGTTTTAATCTGACAGAACTTTCTCTAGCTGCTGGTAAGTATAAGATAAACGTTGTTGAAACCACCCAAACAGGCACTTCCAAAACTTCAGATCTTGGACTTTGGGAAATATCTGCCGCACCGTCTGTTTATTACCTAAACCTCTAAAAACTTAGGCTTTTTCATCGATAAGTTCTCTGATGAAGAGACTTATCACTTTCATTTTTATTCTTATTTCCTTTGCTGCTCAGGCAAAGCAATTCGTACGAAAAATTCACACGATTGAAAATGATGTAAGACCAAATCTTAATTCTCGTTGGGTAAACCTAGGTGAAACGCCAGAGCAAAGTTTGGCCAAGTTAGTTTCTCTGTTATCAAAATCAACGACGGGTAAAAAAATTATCGCGCGCGCTGCTGAGAAAGCTCGCTCACAAGGGCAGGATCTTTCTGATGTCCTACTTGTTGGAAATAGTTCTTTGACTGACACGACTTTAGTTCGTCGCTTTATTCCATCACGTCCAGATGAAGTAAGTTATGAATCAAAAAGTGTTGTTTATCTCAATCAAAATCTTTCAGTCATTGATGGCCTTTTAGATCTTGCTCACGAGATGACTCATTTTAATGAACGCCAGCCTTTCAATCCTTATCGCGTGAACTTTACTTTGAAAGAGTTCATTGCAAGTACAGTTGAAGGTAAGGGCGGAGAAGTTGAGGCTTACTTATCTGAATGCCAAGTTCTTAAAGAGCTTTATCCTAATCAAATTCGCCAGCGTTCTAATTGCTCAAATGTCATGGACGATCATGGACATCTTTCAAAAGAATTGGGTGTAACTCATTTTTATCGAATTGGTGGGCATATGCAGCAAATGGCCGTCGATCTAGGGCGTTACAGAATTCCATCAAGTGAGTTTCCTAAACTTTCAGACGATGCTCCCATTTTTATCTCATCGGCCTATGGCGTTCCATATCCTATTGCTGCTGTGAAAGAATACGTCTCAATCATGGGTAAAGCCTGTGAAAACGATCGTAAGCGCTTGAGTCTAATGGAAATGCGCCAGGCCAGAAGTCCAGCTAGTGTACAAGAAGAAGAGTCTAGACAGCGAATGACGCAGTTTTTCAAATCCCGCTGCAAAGACTACCTCGCTCTCAATTAGACAAAGCTTATTGCCTTAGAAAAGTCCACCTATACACTTAGAATTAATCAGTTTTTAGAGTTACCTAGCGTTGACGTAAACGCCCCCTGAAGGTAAAACTTATAGGACTAATTCACTTTAATTTTAGCCTTTTTCGCGAAGGGATTCTGATATGCAAGACAGCGTCATTCTCATGAAAGTCGACGACTTCTTTAACTGGGGTCGCAAAAATTCTCTTTGGCCTATGACTTTTGGTCTCGCATGTTGTGCGATCGAAATGATGGCAACGGGAGCTGCAAAATACGATCTAGAAAGATTTGGTTGTGGTGCCTTCATGGCAACTCCACGTCGTGCCGATCTTATGATTGTTGCAGGAACAGTAACTCTTAAAATGGCTGAAAGAATTAAAGTTCTTTATGAGCAAATGCCAGAACCAAAATATGTTATCTCAATGGGCTCATGTGCTAACAAGGGTGGACCATACTGGCAGCACGGCTATCACGTTTTAAAAGGCGTTGATGAAGTTATCCCTGTGGACGTTTATGTTCCTGGCTGCCCGCCACGTCCTGAAGCTCTCATTGAAGGTCTTATGACTCTTCAAAAGAAAATCGCAAACGAGCGTCTGCTTCGTGATAAGTGGGTGAAGCATGCATAATGAAGTCGTAAGTTTTATTAATTCAAAAGTAAGTGGTGCTAACGCTACTTTGAACACACCTGAAAATGGTGATTCATCAGTAAGTATTGATGCTTCAAAAATTTTAGAAGTTTGTCAGGCTTTGAAAGACGGAGAGTTCGAATTCAACGTTCTTCAAGTTATCTCTGGTGTTGATTATAAAGAATATCTTGAACTGGTTTATATCCTAGCCAGCTTTACAAAAAACACTGAACTACTTTTAAAAGTAAAACTTGATCGCGGTACTGAAGAAAATCTTCCAAGTGTCGATTCTGTTACAAGTGTTTGGAGTGCTGCTAACTGGCAAGAGCGTGAAGCCTACGACATGATTGGTGTGCGTTTTAACAACCACCCTGATCATAGAAGAATCCTTACTCCTGATGACTGGGAAGGCTATCCACTTCGTAAGGACTATGTTGTTCAAGAGAAATATCACGACATGGTTGTTAACCCTGAAGCTAAAGTTAATACGGCCGATCATATGTTCATGAAAAATTTAAAAGAATCTTATCCTGATCCAAAGAAAGTCTCTGGTTCATGGAAATCTGACGACGGCGACGCTGCCGAAGCAAAAGAGTAGGAGTCGGATATGTTTGAATTCGTAAACGAAAAATCCGAGCCTCTAAAGTCAGAACTGATGACAGTAAACATGGGTCCTCAACACCCAGCAACCCACGGGGTTCTTCGTGTTGAAATTCAAACTGACTCAGAAGTTGTTGCTCGTGCAACTCCACATATTGGTTACCTTCACCGTTGTATGGAAAAGCACTGTGAGAACCTAGACTATCGTGGTGTTATTCCATTTGCTGATCGTCTCGATTACCTTGCGGCGATGAGTATGGAATGGAACTATGTCTTAGCTGTTGAGAAAATGCTTAAGACTGAAGTTCCTGAGCGTGCAGAGTATGTAAGAGTTATTATTGGTGAGCTTCAGCGTATTGCTTCTCACTTAATGTTCTTTGGTACCTACGCAATCGACCTTGGTGCCTTCACTCCGTTTCTTTATGCTTTCCAAGACAGAGAGAATATTCTTCGAATTTTTGAAGAAGTTTCTGGTGCCCGTCTACTTTATAATTATATTTGGGTTGGTGGTGTTTGGAACGATCTAACTGATGATCATTTAGTTCGTATTGAAAACTTCCTAGAAACTTTTGAAGAAAGCATTAAGAAATACCACAAACTTGTTGGTGAAAATAAAATCTTTATTTCTAGAACGGCTAACGTAGGTGTTCTTTCTAAAGAGCAAGTCTATGATTACGGACTAACAGGACCTGTTCTTCGTGGTTCTGGTATTGACTGGGATCTTCGTAAGAATCGTCCTTATTCAATCTATGAAAAATTTGATTTTGATGTCATCAAAGGTGAAGGCCTTAAAGGCAAAACCGGTGACTGTTGGGATCGTTACTACGTTCGTATGATGGAGATGCATGAATCTATTAAGATCATCCGTCAGGCTCTTGCTGGTATCGAAGCTGGTCCAGTGATGGGTAAAGTTCCTAAGATCATTAAGCCTGCTAAAGGTGAAGTTTATATGAGAACTGAATGTCCTCGTGGCGAACTTGGTATTCACCTAGTTAGTGACGGTACTAAAGTTCCTTATAGATTAAAAGTTAAGTCGAGTTGCTTTACGCACGTTTCAGCTCTTGCTGAGATGGCTCCAGGAATGCTGATCGCTGACTTGGTTGCTGCTATTGGTTCAATTGATATCGTTCTTGGCGAAGTAGACCGCTAGGAAAAGGAAATATATGAGTGCTGAAATTGAAATTCACCATCTCTCTAGTACACGTCCTCAAGAAGAATCTCTAACTCTTGGGCAGTGGTTCAGAAATATTTGGAGTGGTTTATCAACAGCTTTTAAAGGCATGATGATCACTGGTAAATATATCTACAGTGTTAAGCCGGTAACGATTGAATATCCTGAAGTTCGTGAACAACTTCCAGCGAATTCTAGATCACGTCTTTTTAACGATGCTGAAAACTGCATCTCTTGTTATCAGTGTGCGACTGCTTGTCCGGTTGACTGTATCTACATCACGGCCACGCGTCGTGATAAGGACGCTGAGAAAATTAAAACTAAAGACGGTACTCCAATCCGTCTTGATCTTCACCAGTACACAATCGATACAGCTCTATGTTGTTATTGCGGTCTTTGTACGACTGTTTGTCCTACGGAGTGTTTAACTCATACAACGGACTATGAATTTGCTCAGTATTCTTTGGGTGGTTTTAAGTATGATTATTTAGCACCGGATATACGCGAGTGGCGTAACCGCCTCGTCGAAGACTGATCAATCGCGATCCCTGGCATCTTCACCATCACCAATAACTAAAATCGCCTGCGACGTATAAGTCTATACGTCTCGGCTTTTTAGATATTGGTTCAGGCGAATCTACTCAGGGCTTTCGATTGATACTTTTCAAACTTAGTATTTCGCCTTGTTTTCCTGCTCAAAATACAATTTCTGAAATTAATCAAATTGTTAGTCGCTGTTAAATAATTTTAATTCATGTTTATTCTGGGCAATAGTTAGATCAGTTAGTAGCATAGAGTAATGATGAAAAAATTAATGATTCTATTTGCTACTTATATTCTTCTATCAAACTTTCCTGTTTCGGCAGGGGAGAATTATCCATTCTATTTTTTTAGGCTCAAACCGACAAAAATGAAGAATCTCTTATCAAGAGAAGAAGCTCAAAAAGAACTATGTAAAATCGTTTCAAAAAACTGTGAGATCCCACCGGATTCAGCTTATGATTATCCACCAGAAGCTCGCGCTATTCTTTCAAAGGTATCTACAGATTTTGAGATGCCTAGTGATAAGAAATTAAAATACTCTGTTCAAAAGCTTTATAAAGATCCAGATAAAAAAAGTGAGATTGTGGGTGCATTTGTGAATGCAGCTTCGGGGTTATGGTACTGTAAAAATTTTGCCGAACATTGCTATGCCAGCGCTTTGGCATCTTTTGTTATTAATTTAAAAGGCGAAAAAAAATATTTAAAAAATTATGTTAGTGAAACACCTGATATGATAGATCGTAAAACAAGAAATAATCTTGCTTCTAAAATAGGAGCGGGTGAATATCAGTCAAGCTACTACGCATACATGCGCGCAATGGACGCAATTCCCAATGATCCACTTTCATATCATGCTAAACCGACAATGCATTGGTATGCGCTGGCTAACCCTGACGAAAGTGGATCTAAGATGTGGTTTCAATATAAGTCAGATCTTAGAACTCCTAAATATGCACTTTTAAAATCCGATAGAAATATTCAAAGTGAATTTCATTCAAGAATCGATAAAATTTATGACGTAAAGGGCATGGTTGGAAAAACTTTTATGATATGTAGAACACTATCGAATGAAAGCTTGTCAATCGTCTTAGTTGTGAGTGGCTCTTTTAATGGCTATGCTAAAGAAGTGAAGAAGCATAAGATAAAATCATTCAAGGCATTTAATAATGGAGATCCTGTTTGCGATAGCAAGGACTCTTCGTTATCCTCTCAAGAAACAGCTGTTAAGATTTCTGATTTTCTTGAAAATGGATTTTTAAAGAATGGATTTTCAATTTTTGGAATCGAATATACTGACTATGTTGAATATCAAGAAAGTGTTCCAGTTTTTACAACTTACGGTACAGTTATAAATAAAGAAAAAGTAAATCCATAGAGTTAACGATTATTAATGATTTGGCGCACTGCAATATTTGTAAAGTTTCTGTTAATTCATAGCATTCTTACTGTGATATTTCTTAGACAGCCTTATAAAAGCTTGAGCATTTTTCTATATTGTCCGGAACGCCAACTTCTACTGGAGAACTAAGATGTCAAAGCTCACATGGACTTTACTTAGCGTATTACTGTTAAGCTTTTCAGTTAACGCCAACGAAACAGAAACTACAAGTGTATCAGCCACAGTCGATCAAAAATCTGAAAAGAAATCTACAGATGAAGCTGATCAATTAATTACAAACCGCCGTCTTAGAGCATCTCAAGGCTCGCTTTCAGATTGGAGTGTTAACTCTTCTTGGAGTTATAGTGGTGGATCTTTAGAAAAACCAATTGGTTCTTCAAGACCTAACGTTACTGGTGCATCAGATGTTCCAGCTGTTCAAAACCTTTCAGGTAATATTGGCGTAAGTTATCGTGCATCAACTTTTGATCGCTTCACTTTAGGATTTGGTCTACAGATGGCTTCACCATTTTCAAGTGAAGCAGATGAAAGTTTTACTGCTGCTGGTAGAAGAGAGTTCGAAGAAACACAAGGTGAACTTGACCTAAATAACCCTTCACTAAGCTACTCAAGAGTTATGAACATTGCTGGAGTACAGACTGTACTTGGCACAAGCATGACTTATTATACTCAAGATGCCTTAACTAATATTGGTTATAACACTTATAATGATATTACTTTGAATACGATGTATGACTTCAAAGGAACTGGCTTCTCTGCAGGTTTACTATTTTCTTTAGGTGCTTACTCTCATAGCAAAGATGATCCATCCCTTGCTCGCTTTCAGGCTGAGTACGTTTTCTATGCAATGCCACAAGCAGAATATGTTATTAACGATACATTTAACTTAAGAACTATCCTTAGACCTTATTGGTATCAAAATAGCCGTGGCCAATCTTTCTCAAAGTGGACTCGTCTAGATATGACTCAGTCTGTTGGCTTAGGTATTTCTATGACAAGAAATATCTTTCTGTATCCAAACATTCAGTTTGCACCGGATAATATTCGCGCAGACAGAACTAATATTGGCCTAAGCGCTAATATCAATCTCTTTTAATAAACTCGGTGCATCTCTTTCTTGAGATGCACCGCATATTTCCTTAATATTCGACTGTTTCATTTAATTTTCATCATAAAAATGCTCTAATTTACCACTACGTTTTAATCGATTTGCCGAGGTAAAGATGAGTCAAGAAGTCTACGACTGGATGCTGCTTTTGGGTCGCTGGGTGCATATCACTACAGCGGTTACATGGATTGGAACCAGCATTTTCTTTATGTGGTTAGATCGCTCTTTTGTCGTTAATCCTGATGCTAAAAGTGAAGGGCATGTTGGTGAGCTGTGGATGGTTCACGGCGGTGGCTTTTATCGAGTTGAAAAACTATTAATGGGACCAACAAAAGTTCCAGATGTTCTTCACTGGTTTAAATGGGAAGCCTACTGGACATGGCTCTCTGGCTGCTTTTTAGTCGTCATGATTTTTTATACAGGTTCTGGAACATTTCTATTAGATAGCTCCGTTTCTGATATTAGTTACGCTAAAGCAGTCTTGCTTGGAATCTTCTCTATTCTTGGTTCGTGGGTTTTTTATGATCAATTATGGGAGAGAGAGTTTACTAAAACTAAACCAATCCTAGGTCATATCTTAACTATAGCTTGGTTTGTAGGGATGACGTACTACCTATGTCATACCTTTAGCGGACGAGCTGCTTATATTCATATTGGTGGCATGATCGGTACTTGGATGACGGCCAATGTCTTTATGCGCATTATTCCTCGCCAAATCAAAATGGTGGAAGCTTCTAGAAAAGGTGAAGCCGTTAATCAAGAGTGGGGCAAGAACGCTAAGAACCGCTCCACTCATAATACCTATTTCACTCTTCCCGTTATTTTCATCATGCTTAGCAATCACTTTCCATCAACCTATGGACATGATGCCAACTGGCTAATTTTGATTCTTCTTAGTGCTGCCGGTGCAGCGATTCGTGAGTATTTTGTTGTTCGTCTTAGTAATCCTAAGCGCTCTAAGATTATGGCGGTGGTCGGTATCGTTCTTATCCTAGGTGTGGCGAAGTGGAGTGGCATGGCACAAAACTATGAAGACCATACAAGCGAAGAAACTGAAGTTGTTAAAGTGATTGAAGTTGAAAAAGAGATCGTGGATGCTGAGGAGACAACTTCATTAGATGAGGAAATTCTTCTGGCCGATAAAGTAAAGGTTAA
>CAXBMT010000064.1:0-11647 GCA_963976925.1 uncultured Bdellovibrionales bacterium | reverse complement strand
TAGATGATTTCTTTTCCCAATTTAACGTTAGCAGTGAAACAATAAAAAAAGTTGTCGAGGTGATTTTTAAAAATCTCTTACCATTTGGATCTGCCGGCAGACTTTTTCCAAGTAGAGTTGAAGTCATTCAAGAAAGTGGAAATCGACTTATTGATTTAACCTTTAAAAAACACGCAAAAGCAGATGATTCAGTTGAAAGAGTGATCGTTATCGCTGAAGACGTCACGAAAAAAGTAGAAGCTTATCAAAAAAATAAATTGTTAAATGAGAGAGTCGAAAGGATTTCAAAAGCTTCTGATGACATTAACGGATTTAAAGAATTCTCAAAATCATGTCTGTCTCTTTTCTCAGATATTCATACAAAAGCTAATAGTAGTGATAAAGACTTAACTGCCTTAAAGAGAGATCTTCACTCTTTAAAAGGTTTAGTCGAAGTTTATGGTTTTTCTACTGCCAGTGAACAGATTCACGAGCTGGAGACAATCTTAGCTGGTAATGAACTATCTGATTGTCGTCAAGAGTTTATCGATAAGCTTTCAATTGCAGAATCTTTATTCAAGGAATACGTAAAAGATCTTGAAGAACTCCTAGCTTTAGATCAGACAGATGACTTTAAACTCTATAGTAAAAGTAAAGTTGAAAGAATTAGATCCATTGCCAGTAAGTTAAATGATCCAGCTCTTTCTTTATCGCTCAGTGATCTTGATAAATTTCCGATTGAAAGGCTCTTGAAAAAATACAGAGATTATACAGATCAAATATTATCAAAGATGAAAGAGAAAAAAGCCCAGCTTAACTTTGATCGTCAAGCTGACGAGTTAACTTATGAAGAAGTGAAACAAATAGATCCAGCCTTAATTCATATTCTTAGAAACTCAGTTGATCATGGTATGGAGCCAAGTTCAGATAGATTAGATCAATCAAAGTCTGAGGTAGGCTCAATTTCACTAAGTGCTAAGAGGTTAGAAGGTTTTCTAACATTTGAAATTAGTGACGATGGAAAGGGAATTGACCCTGATGTTCTTTCTAAAAAAGCAGTTGAAAAAGGTGTTTGGACTGAAGATCAAATGATGAAAGCGTCAAAAGACGATAAGATAAATCTCATTTTTGCCCCAAGCTTTTCCAGTAAAGACGATGTCAGTGAAATCTCTGGTAGAGGCGTCGGTATGGACGCTGTTAAAGATCTTGTTGAACAAATGGGCGGATCTATTCATGTCTTTACTGAACTAGGAAAAGGCACTCGCTTTACTTTAAAAATTCCAACGGAGCATTCATGAAGTCTTTTATTGTTATATTATTTACGTTTATGGCCTTTTCGGCTTCTGCTGAAACAATTCGTATGGTTCAAGCTGCAAAGGCTTTCTTGGGTAATATTACCGATGAGCAAGCCTCAGTTGCTTATGATGACCCAATCATTGAAGAGGAAAATAAAGTCGAAGAACTTAAGCTTAAGGTTGGGGACAAAATCCAGTTTATTAACAGAGATGAAGTTAGTCATAACGTTAGCGCTAAGGCTAGTGACGTTGTTCTTTTTGATGTGAAGTTGCAAGATCCTGGAGCAAAAAATGACAAGCTTATTGAGCTAAAATCTAAAGGTGAATACACGGTCCAGTGTGCGATTCATCCAAAAATGAAAATTAAACTTAAAGTAGAGTAGCTAAAAGCCAATCGAATTCAAACAATGCTCAATATCGTCTTTTTCGACAGGCTTAATAATATAGTTTGAGACTTTGTACTGAACGGCTTCAAGGACTTTATCTTTTTCTGAGTCTGTTGTTACTAATATAAATGGAATTGTTTTGAAGTATTGTTCACTTCTTCTAACAGCTTTTAATAATTCTATACCTGTCATGATTGGCATATTCCAATCGCAGAAAATCAAATCGTATGGTTGTGCTTTTTCAGAATTACTTTTTGCTAAAAATTCTAAAGCTTCTTTACCATTGACCGCTTGATCTATGAAGCCGATACCGAAGCCAAGTTCATCTAGGATATTGATGAGGTTGTTACGCATAAAGGCTGTGTCATCAACAACAAGAACTTTTTTATTTTTATACTTATCGCTCATAAGGAGTAATCTTTATTAAAGCTTCTTTCTCTTTTCATAAGAAGTTGAGATTTTAACCGAGAACTCATCTTCTTCCCAAGGCTTGATGATATAGTCATCAGAACCAATCTTAGCTGCATCTAGGATGTCATCAATCGCATCCATTGTTGTAACCATGACAAATGGAGTTTGATTATATTTTTCATCTGATCGAACTTTTTTAAGAAAATCAATTCCAACACCGTCTGGCAAGTTCCAGTCCGATAGAATGAAATCAGGTTTTTTCTCAGATAGTGATTTATATCCCTCTTCTAGAGTTCCTGCGACAGTGACGTTGCCAGTAAATCCTAAGTCATTAAGGGTTTGAACCATTTTCTTTTGGAAAATAACGGTGTCTTCAACGATTAAAAAATTGAGATCAGCTGGGACTTCGATATCGTTGAGGTTAAGAATACTCATAAAACAACTCCATGTTACGGCTATTATATCCTTAAAATTATAAATTCACATCCCTGGTAGATTAGATGTCTTTGGTCCATGGGTTGCATTAGGTCTTACATAATTTGTGAGGTCTCAATGCTTTTTATTACAGTTATTGTTTTTATCTCGTTACTTATTTGGATCTTACCCGATGAGATATGGCATAAGTTGCAGCAAACCCTATATTTAACCAAGAAATTGACTATTAATCGAAGAGGTCTTGTGTATCGCGGCAATTTAGCTTGGCAATGGACGCAAACAGGTCAGGGACCATGGCCTGACTATAAATTTTATGGAAACTTCCTAAGAGAGGTTCAAAAACTAACTAAGCTTTATGGTTCAACGCCTAAAGCGTCACTCGATCGCATTAAAAAGCCACTTTTACAGGATATAAGGTTCGAAACAAAGCTTAGAGAGATTCGCTTTAGTGGTTTGGGCCAATTCGTGGCCATGGCTTTAATGACTTGGACCTTCATGGTTGTTTCAAGGTTAATCCTAGAAAGACCGTTCGAATTACCTCTTTTGTTTTCAATTCTTTTTATCCAGACAGTTGGGCTCATCACGTTTCTACAGATTGAGTCCTTTAAGCGTAAGAAAGCTTTTCATGGCTTTGATTTAGCTTACGAGGGACTTGTGACTTTGCAGGCTCTACTACCTCTTGGAATTAGCACCAAAGATAAACAGGAGAAGTCTGGAGTCGACCAGTTTCTTAGTCTGAAAACGAAGAACTTAGACCTTGATCGAGTGCGTCGAAATCTGGCTCAATCCTTGGCCCAATGGAGAGACTTTGGACGCCCAATAGAAGATATTATTGAAGAGTTAGTTGATGATGTGCGTTTTGCTCAAGAAATTGCACAGGCTAAGCTTTTAAAACAAATGCATGCCATAAAATTTCTGATTGCTGCACTGTTTTTTCTAAGCGCGTACTTGCTCGATCTTATGGCCATGGTTAATTCATTTTTCACTCTTAAATAGGCATTGAATAAGTCTTTCGTACGCGATAAATTTTCGTCTATTTCATAAGGCATTTTTAAGGAGATTTCGTGGCGCAAGTTAACGACAAGCAAATCATTTACTCGATGTACAAAGTTGGCAAAGTTTACAAGCAAAAACATGTACTCAAAGACATCACTCTTGGTTACTACTACGGAGCAAAGATTGGCGTTCTTGGTCTGAACGGATCTGGTAAATCGACTCTACTTAAAATCATGGCCGGACAAGATACGGATCACCTTGGTGAAGTTACTCTTTCAAAAAACTATAGTGTTGGTTATCTAGAGCAAGAGCCAACTCTTGATGGTGATAAAACTGTTCGCGAAGTTGTTTCCGAAGGTGTTCAAGAGACAATGGATCTTTTGAAAGCTTTCGATGAAATCTCAATGAAATTCTCTGAGCCTATGGGCGATGATGAAATGAACGCACTCTTGGAAAAGCAAGCGAAGCTTCAAGATAAACTTGATGCTTGTAATGCGTGGGACGTTGATAGTCGCCTCGATCTAGCGATGGAAGCCCTTCGCTGTCCACCAGATGATCAAAAGTGCGGTGTGCTCTCTGGTGGTGAAAAACGCCGAGTGGCCCTTTGTCGTCTGCTTTTAAAAGAGCCAGATATTCTTCTTCTCGATGAGCCTACCAACCACCTTGATGCTGAAACAGTATGGTGGTTAGAGCGCCATCTGCAACAATACAAAGGTACTGTTATCGCCGTAACCCACGACCGTTATTTCTTAGATAATGTTGCTGGTTGGATTTTAGAACTTGACCGTGGTCAAGGAATTCCATTCGAAGGTAATTACACTGAGTGGCTTGGAACGAAACAAAAACGTCTTCAAACCGAAGAAAAGCAAGAATCAAAACGCCAAAAACAAATGAAAGAGGAGCTAGAGTGGATTAATGCTAGTCCAAAAGCTCGTCAGTCAAAATCAAAAGCTCGTATTAAAGAATACGAAGAGCGTTTAAAGTACTCAAAAGAAAAACGCAATGAAACCAATGAACTTTGGATTCCACCGGGACCGCGTCTTGGTGATGTTGTTATTGAAGCAAATGAAGTTGCTAAAGCCTTTGGTGAAAACCTGCTTTATGAAAACCTAAACTTCAAACTTCCTGCTGGTGGAATTGTTGGCATTATCGGTCCAAACGGTGCTGGTAAAACAACGTTGTTTAAAATGATTATGGGACAAGAGAAACCAACATCAGGCGATTTTAAAGTCGGACAAACTGCCAAACTTTCATACGTGGATCAAGGCCGAGATCTTGATCCAAATAAGACTGTTTTTGAAACAGTGGCCGATGGACTTGATGTGATTAAGTTCGCTGATCGTGAAGTTAACTCTCGTGCTTATATCGGAAAGTTTAACTTCACTGGTGAAGATCAACAAAAGAAACTGTCTGAGCTTTCTGGTGGTGAGAGAAATCGTGTCCACCTTGCTACGATGTTAAAGCAAGAAGGTAACGTTCTTCTACTGGATGAGCCGACCAACGATCTTGATGTGAACACTCTTCGCGCACTTGAAAATGCACTTCTTGAGTATCCAGGATGTGCTGTGGTTATTTCCCACGATCGTTTCTTTATTGACCGTCTTGCCACGCATATCCTTGCCTTTGAAGGTGATGGTGAAGTTATGTGGTTTGAAGGTAACTTCTCCGATTACGAAGAAGATAAAAGAAAGCGTCTTGGTGAGGCCGCTCTAAATCCAAAACGTATGAGTTATAAAAAGCTTAAGCGAGACTAAAATGCTAAAGGTTGCCAAGTTTGGTGGTTCGAGCGTTCGTGATGCTAAGGCGATTAAGCGCTGCGCTCGAATTTTAACTTTAGATGAAGACATCAAAGTAGTGGTTGTCTCTGCAACTTATAATACCTCAAATGAACTTGAGCAGATTGCCTCTCTGGCTAGTCAGGCTAAAGAGTGGGAATATGCACTTGAGACCTTGATTAGTAAGCATCGTGATCTTATTCATGATTTAGATCTTGAAGAGGGTGAGTGGTTTAATACACTTGATAATGAACTTTGGGAGCTTGGTGATCTTTTCAGAGAAGAGATGAAAATCGACCCATTAAAGATGGATCAATTTTACTCGCTCGGTGAAAGACTCTCATCTGGTATTGTTGCCCAATACCTCTCTCACTCATTTTTACAACGTCGTGTTGAATATGTTGATGCTAGAGATTTTATTCATACTGATAACTGCTATGGTTTAGCCAACCCTGATCGAGACATGATTGCTGAATCAGCTCCACTGTATATGAGAGTCAGTAACGATGCTTTATATGTCACTCAAGGTTTTATCGGTCGCGATGGTCACGGTCATACTACGACACTTGGAAGAGAAGGCTCTGATTTTTCAGCAACCTTAATCGGTGAAGCTCTTAATGCTGACTTAGTTCAAATTTGGACAGATGTTCCTGGTATCGCTACGATTGATCCAAAGATTGTTGAAAATGCGCCTTTTATTAAAGAGCTTGATTATTCTATGGCCGATGAGATGGCCCGACGTGGGGCTAAGGTTATTTTTTCAAAAACTCTCGAGCCGGTGAGAGAAAAAGGAATTCCTGTTTTTGTTGGATCTTCACTAAATCCAGATGCAGGCGGTACAATGATTAAGTCTGGTGTTTTTAGTGATGGCTTTGTCGGTATTGCAGTTATTGAAAAGAACGATATTTATAAAACAACCGTTGTGGGACGCTTTGGTGACGAGCTTTTAAAGGATTATAGCTCGTTTATAAAGTCTAAGCGGCCACTGTCGACAACTCTCGAACTTGACCTCGATAACTTCAATAAATTGGTAAAAAGTCTGATTCCACAGAGCTAAGAGCTTGAATTTATACCAAGGTGTCTACTCTTTTAACAGAGTGTAACTCCTACAGGGATTTCAAGTCGTTGCCGCGTTCATTGATACAATCTTGTCATGAACTTCAAAAAGCTTACTCTTTGTATCTTCGCTCTGACTGTGTCAGTTAGCTCTTTCGCTTTAGAGAGTCCACAGTCTATGTATGTGGCAATAGCTTCATCTGGCTCAGGAGGATCTCTTCTGGGGCACTCATATATGATGTTTTGTCCTGATAGGCTTGAGTTAAAATTTAAAATCTGTGAAGCCTACGAGTATAATTTAGAAATGAATATTGGTGAGAATCTAGATAAGTTGAAGGATATGTCCTTGAGCGAAAAAATAGATACGTTTAAAAGTTCACCCTTTAGAATCTATAAGCATGACAGCGTTTTAAATCTTCAAAAAAAATACAATGAACGCGATCAAATGGTTACTTATTATCGTTATTCAGGAAGCCCTGAGAATATTAAGCAAATCTATCAAAATCTTTTGATGGAAAAAAGAGATCGTGAACTTCACGATTATAATGATTACGAGATTAGTGATAATAATTGTGCTACCAAAATTGTCGATGCTATTGAAAGCTCAGGTGACAGAATAAGTCTTTTTAACGACCGATCCTTTTTTGACTTTGATCAGTACTTCTTTAACTTTCCAATCATACTTAGAAAATCAATTATGAGAAGCGGGCTTTTTGATTCAGGAGTCGAAGTCTTAAATCAACAAATGCGCTCTTTTACTCTTAAAAAAACAAATTAAACCAATTCGTGATGACGAGTGGTGAGTGCTTTGACCACCCATGTCCCATCTTTGGATCAACAAACATTAAAGTTTTGATGCCTGAATCTTTAAGGCGATCGTAATAGCGTTTTGCCGTATAAAGTGGAACAGCTATATCGCGCTTGCCGTGCACGAATAAGGTTGGTGGGTGATTTGCTTCAAATGAATCAGGTACCTTACATATAGGACCTATACAGCTGGCATAAGATCCAGACTGAATTGCGATTGCTCTAAAGACATCTGGAAATGTAATGGCTAGTCTCGATGTATTATAGCCACCACTTGAAATTCCTGTAGCATAAATTCTTCTTTGATTAATTTTAGCTAACTTATTAGATTTTAAAATTCGAATCAGCTCGCTTAGGACTGCATAGTCTTCAGTCTTTTTATAATCGCCGTGGGGTAGATTCGTTATCCATGCCAGATCAATTGTTGCTCTTGGTGCAAATACGGCATAGCCACTATCAAGAAGCTTTTGAATTAACTTAGCTTCATAAAAACCACCTAGGGGAAGATTTCTTGGTCTAGAAAACTCGATCGGAAACCAAGAACCCTGTGATAAAACCACCACTGGCCATCCGTTTCTAGGCACACGCCCTTTGGGGACTTGCCATAAAAGCTCACGTTCATTTCGTGATCCTTCTAAAAGTGTTGTTGTTTCGTTAGGACAATGAAGCCACGAAACTTCACCTTCATCATTGTGCTGTTCAAGGCAAATTGAAGCTAGAGTCAGACTTGGCATTAAGCATAGGATAAGGATTAAATTTTTCATTCTCTTATTGAATCGAGAATGTACTCCTTTGTCGATATTGTAAGAAGATGTATGGCTAAACGATACTACTCTTGTCAACTTCTAGCCATTCACCCGGCTTAAGATCTTTGAGCTTTAATTTGCCAATCGAGTAGCGAACAAGTCTCAAAGTAGGATGGCCGATAGCTGCCGTCATTCTTCTTACTTGTCTATTCTTCCCTTCAACTAATTTTATTTCCAACCAACATGTAGGAATATTCTTACGCTCACGAATGGGAGGATTTCTAGGAGGCATATCAGGGGTATCAATAATTTTTGCTTTGCATGGAAGGGTTTGATAATCCTGAATCTTCAAGCCGGCCATAAGTTTAGAAAGAGACTCTTGGCTTGGAATATTTTCAACTTGCACCCAATAAGTTTTTTCTTTTTCAAACTGTGGTTCTAAAAGTTTCTTGATAAAGGGCCCATCGTTAGTGAGAAGTAACAGACCCTCACTATCTTTATCTAATCTTCCAGCTGCATAAACTTCTTTTGGCAGATTAAACTCAGCCAATGTTCTATCATTCATCTCACCAGTGAACTGACTTAAGACATTAAATGGCTTGTAAAAAGCGATATACTTCATGGGTGCTTCTTTCTATCCGTATAGTTATCACGTTTTGCTAAAACTCCAGCAGAGACACCAAATCGTTCAAGCACTCCAAGCTGTTTTAGGGCCTGTTGATGACTCGTGGTTTGCTTGAGAACATGTTGAAAGATTCTCGTCTTTTCTAAAAGCTTTGCCCCATCTTCCCAAAGTCCTTCAAGTCTAAAGTTCTGTATACCTCTAGATTGCCAGTCAGCAACTTGAGAGACGGCTACTTGAGCCTCTGCTTTAAACATGGTGTTTCGACATTCATGATCGGCGGCTAAATGATGGATATTCCCGTAATGGTCCTTGAGTGAGACCTTGTGTTTTTCACATGGTTTGCCGCAGTCTTTGAAACTTGTGCCTTGGCTTAAGTATGCAGCAAAAACACAATGCTCCATATGAAACTCTGGCATATGTTGATGGACGATGACTTCAAACCACTCGCCAGGGCAATGTTTTAAAATATCATCAACCTGCCACTGATTAAGATCAAGTCCCATGGTGATTGATTCGAGACTTTTGTCTTTAAGATATTTGGCACTCAAGGAATTGGTCACATTGAAAGAAAAGTCAGCCCTTAAGGTGAAATCTTTATCTTTGAAATAGTGAAGAGCTCCTAAGTTTCTGACGAGAATTTCATCTGGACTTAATCTTTCTATAACTTTGAGGTTATGCAGCTCTTTTGGTTTTAAAATTCTTGTTGTAGCAATCCCAGCTTTAAATCCATGGTCTCTAAGCAGTTTTAGACTTTCTTGGTAATGCTTTCCAAACTCGTAGTCCAAAGTAATATTACCGATCATATCTGGATTAAATTCATGATCTTTTTGGGCCGCATGTAAAAATTGAATGAGTTGTTCTTGATCTCTTAAAAGAACATTAGTTTTTGGATTATCCTGAACAGCTTTAATCTCTATACTTGTATCTACGTCGTTAAATTCAATAGTTGTTGGCTTAACTCTTTTTTGAATCAATTGCCTAGTGATCTCTTTTCTTAGTGACTTTAAAATTTGATTGGGAACAAAGAGACCATTTTCTAATTCAACTTCTATTTCTTCAACTTTAAACGCTGTTGCACCAAAACCACAAAGACCTTTTTTTATGTCTGCTTTGCTGGCTGCTTTGTCTTTGGCCTCGGTTAGAGTTTGTTCTGATTGAATCTCTATAGTATTTTTTTGATCGTCAATTACTCTAATCTTAATTTTTTGATCTTTTGCTAGTGAAACATTGATCTTAATTGGAATTCTTTTAACTTTTTCTTTATCTTTCCAGCTTTGTGCCAATTCTTTTTCAAGGGCAGGGTCTTTGTTGAGATAAACTTCCTCACCAAGAGAAAGTTTAGAAAGTAAAAAATCTTTAGCTAACTCAACAGTAACCGTTTCGTTTGTCTTTTGCGCCTGGTAGACAAAGCTTCCAGAGCCAAGGCTTGAAAATAAGAGCCCGCAGCCTTTATCAATACTCTCTTTTGTTTTTATTACGACTTTATTTTTTTCAATTTTCTCAATTGTTCCAATATATTGACCACGATGACTTGAGTAACTTCCACCAACAAGTTGTTGGTGCTCAACTCCTTCAAGCCAACCAGAATAAAAACCACGAGAATAAGTACGCTCTAATTCTTTCTTTTTTTGCTCGAAGTTTTCTAATAACCCAGTTTTTAAAACGTCGCGGTAATTCTTGGCCACACTAGCAACATAGTCAGGTCCTTTTAGTCGACCTTCGACTTTAAAGCTTTCAACACCAATCTTTTGTAGCTCATTGACTTGCGCCAAACCCATTAGATCTTTTGGAGAAACTGCGTATGGACCTTTGTGACTGTTGGCTTTAACGCCATCAACGATCAATTCATATTCCAGTCTACAGCTTTGAGCACATTGACCACGATTGGCAGAACGTCCACCGATGGCCTCTGAGGTAAAGCATTGTCCAGAGTAAGCGACACATAAAGCGCCATGAACAAAAACTTCCAGCTCTTTATCTGTGCTTTCTCGAATAATTTTAATTTCTGGCAGGCTACACTCTCGACCTAAGACAAAACGCTTAAAGTCTAGGTCATCAACTTCACTGATAGCGAGATCGTTGGTGATAGTCATTTGTGTTGAAGCGTGAAGAACTTGCCAAGGAGCCATTTGTTTAACCAGCCAGGCAAGTCCCAGGTCTTGAACGATAAGAGCGTCGGGTGATAGAGATAAGATTGATCGAATATAGTCTTTGATCTTCTGCATCTCATCTTCAAAGATAAGAATATTAAAGGCTAAGTGAACCTTAACTCCATAAAGATGACATAAGTCGATCATTTGTTTGAGTTCAGTTAAGTCGTGATCTTTGGTTCTGCCGCGAGCATTAAAACCTGGGGCACCAACATAGATGGCATCAGCACCATTATGAATGGCGGCAAGACACATATCCATGTCGCCAACTGGTAGTAAGAGCTCACTGGTTTTCATGTTTTGTCTTGTAGCAAGACCTTGGGTTTAAAACTAGTGGGCCGATGCTTTTTTCCACCAGTCATCGGCATGATTTTGACCAGAAATTAAACAGTTAGCTTGCTCGTTAAAGCAAACCTCTTCAAAAATTGCTCTCCCAGACTCACAACCCTTAATTTCAACAATAGTTTTTATGTTCTTATCACTGACAAAGACTGCCACATCAATATTCTTACAGACCAGTTCCATGACTTTTTGATGGGGAAGTTGGGCGTTTTCACTATAGAGCTGAAATAAGAGCGCCATTCTTTCTAGTCCATCGGGCACGCTATCAGCATGAAGCGATGTCATGCCACCACGGTGACCACTATTAAAAGCTAGCAGCAGTGGAATCACCTCTTTCGATCGAATTTCACCTAAAACAATTCTTTCAGGACTCATTCTAAGTGCCATGGCACAGTATTCACTAAGACTTCTTTTGGGATCAGTTGGGTGGGCCAAAAGATTCGTTGTTTTTGATGAATCTCTACTTAGTTCGTGAACATCTTCTAAGATAATGACGTGTTCTGAAGCATCAACACGCCTTAATAAAGTCTCCATCAATGTCGTTTTGCCGCTTTTGGTAGCTCCCATACAAACAATATTCTTTTTATTAAGGACGGCCTGCTCAAGATAGTGAGCTTGCTCTTGATCGGTAAAATCGCTTAGCT
>CAXBMT010000063.1:0-11876 GCA_963976925.1 uncultured Bdellovibrionales bacterium | reverse complement strand
AAATGCAGCACCGCTTAGAAGATAAGCCTGATAGCTATCTGATACATATCGATGTACCAGAGCATGAAGCTGAGAATATTGTCTTCACGGGTCATGATCGCAATATCAAACTCACTTTAAGTCGTCGTTTTGCTGATAGAGTTGAAGGCGAAGATGGAAAAGTGAATGTTAATAAAAGAAGCGAAAGTTTCACCAAAGAATTCAAAGTCGCCGATATCGTAAATCCTAAAGAGATCACTAAGAAATACGAAGGCGGTGTTCTAACCTATAAAATTTCTAAAGCCTAACTCTCAATTGTATCAGCATGAGATTCTGAAAGATGAAAGTGAACTTTTTCAACTTGGATAATAGTTTTTATTGAATCAACTAGCTCACGAATTTTTCTAGGATGAATTGTCAGATAAATAGTGAGTATTCGTTCATTATTTTCAATATCAATAATCTCTTCACTAATCTGATCTATAGAATGTGTTTCATTAAGAATTAACTCTTTAACACTTTCAGTAATTCGCCCCTTAGATAAAACCTCAAGACGATAGTGACAATGATCACGCTCCATCTCAAATAACTTATAAATAGGACCTAGTAACTTTAAGACGATCAAACTGGTGACTGTGAAGATGGCGGCAATCAAAGGGTAACCTGAACCGATAGTAACGCCGATTGCTGCAACAACCCAAATGGTAGCAGCGGTAGTTAAACCAACGACTCCACCACGACCTTGAATAATAGCACCAGCACCTAGAAAGCCGATTCCGCTGACAATTTGAGCAGGAATTCTTGATGCATCAACATAACCCTCGGCGTTATTCTGAACTAATAATGATACTGCAGTATAGAGTGTCGCACCGATACAAATAAGCATATTCGTCTTAATACCAGCTGCTTTCATCTTCTTTTCACGGTCATAACCAATAATACCGCCAAGAACGAAGGCCGTTACAATTTCTACACCTAGTCCAAAGTAAACACTCACTTCACCTAGTAACTCAATATGGACTTTCTGCATTGGGGCTATCCTGTCTCTGTTTTTCTCGTAATAATAGTTTCTATCATACAGTTAAGGGATAGATGATGAAAAGACCTCACCTCTTGAATTTCCTAAGCGTCATCACTGAAGAATGGATCAGTGTAAGAGCAGCTATCACGATGAGAGAGAATCCTATCTCTAAAAACTTTGGTTCACAGGCGACTTCAGATGATCAGGACCCAAGACTTCCGATACAAGCACTACGACTTCTTCGCTCTTATGAATTTAAAATGAAACTTGTAGGCTTAGACTCAAAACAAGAAGTTGTTTTCACAAAAATTTATGACTCAGATATATTAGGTGATTTTCGCTTTAAAGTACCTCTAACTGAAAAAACTCGCCAGATTGAAGCTTTTCAAATTTATGAAGTCAGTAGACAAGATGGTCTTGAGCTACAGCTAGGGACTGCCCTTCCTTTAAAAATTCCAAACCCAAGAAAAATTATTATTTGTGACTTTGATAAAACTCTCGTCGATACCAGGTATTCAACGACAAGAGAGATGTATAACTCTTTAACTAAACCACTTAAGTTCTTTCCAACTCTATCAAATAGTCTTGAAATTCTGCACGGGAAAATTAAAGACGGCTTCAATCCTTTTATTTTATCAGCCTCACCTCATTTTTATGAAGAAGCGATGAGAGACTGGCTTTACCAACACCAAATCTATACAGCTGGAATTTTTCTAAAGGACTACAGAAAAGTTTTGTCTTTTCTTGATGGTGACTTAACTCCAAAAGACTTGAAGGTTCAAGGGCTCTACAAACTTAATCACTTGTTAGATATCTTAGGAATGACAGGCCTTCCAGATGAGCTGGTTCTTATGGGTGATAATTTTGAAAGTGACCCTGTTATTTATCTCACTCTATCAATGATATTACTGGGAGATCAAAAGCCCTGGCAGCTTTGGAGATCACTAAAAGAAAATGATGCATTTCAATTATCGAAGCGTCAGGATGCGAATTTTCTAGATAAGATTTATCAATTACAAAATCAACTTGAAAGAAGGCAGGGAAAGTCTCTGCCCAAAGTTAAAATCTATATTAGAAAGCAATCAAGCGAAGATGAGATTAGAGTTCCTGATTTTTGTAAATCAAGAACTCATCTAATTGAGCTCTATGAAGGAAAGCCTGTTAAAGACTCTCCCGTTCAAGTTCAGATCTAAAAAAGCTTTAAAGTCCCTGCAAAGGTACTAGGACTGTATTCCACAGATTTACGGTATAAATATTGAGCATTTTCAGTTTTAACTGGAACAGCATTTTCAACATCTAATATCTCGGGATATGTTCCGTCAACATTTCTAAGAGCATGCTTAGCTTGAGCATGAACCACGAAAATAACATGGTTAAAGTTAGTCCAACCATCTCTTGGTACGGAGACGTCAGGAACTGAAATCATACCGTTACTATTAATTTTAAATGAAAGTGGTCCTTTTAAAACCTTTCTCACTTTTGCAATCTGACCAGGCGTCTGAAGCGTGGCCGGTCTAGCAGAAACGTAATAAACACTGACATGTTTACCTACAAACATATCTAAGCCACTGACGTTAAAACCAGCCACATCAGTATTAACCCCTGCAAAAATATTAGCCGAAGCTAGAACAATCATAAGTAAAAATAGTTTTTTCATTTGAGACATTAATTTCATTTTGTCCCCCTTATTGTATATGAGTATCAATATTAATCATTAAGTGTCCGTTTGGATCAACTTCAGTATCAATCACATTAAACGGAATTCCTGCCATCGACTCAGGAATAGGAAATTCATCTGCCAACACCATGCCTTTTACATCATTTTGAGCTGCTCTAAAGCGCTTACGAACCTGAGGCATAACAACACCTGACCAAGACATTAATCCTAAAAATCTTTTGATATATTTTTTATCAACATGGACTGACTCCATATCTATATCTGTTGCCACAATTTTAATTTTTCCGTCTTCAACAGGAAAGTCTAAGAACATATCAAAATTAATTTTGATTGGATTATTAACTAATGAAGCACCAATACCTGTAACGGTATATTCTAGTTCAACTTCTAGGCGTGATGGGGTCGCTCCATCAGTTCCTTTTAACTTAAACTCAGGTATTTTTGAGATAATATAGTTTTCGCCGTCATCAGTTGCAAATGAATTGAAATAACCACGATTATAACTTAACTGAACAATACGGTTGATAAAGCCTTGGTTAATTGAAAGAACGAAATCATGATTATCTGAAACTCTGTGTTCCAAAGGTTCATTGTTTGCTTGTAAATCACTTGGAAAACTTGTCTCTCCTTTTACGGAGTCTTTAAAATAGCCATCAAGAGCAAGGTGAATACTATCATTCACAAAGTTATATTTCTTTAGCTTGATACCCCATTGAAATGGAGCAACTAATTGGTCTACAGGTGCACCTGCTGGATCCATTACATTAATTTCCTTAAAGAGACCTTCGGCTGTTCGCTCAGAAACAATTTGATTAAAAGTTGCTGCTGCATCATCAGTCATCCAACCATTCATACTCTTTTTAATTGCTTGAACAATTTTTTCTTCATTTTCCTTGAGCATATTTTCAAGTTCTGAGTAATTAGCTGTTATGACTCGATTATTAATTCTAATTTCAATTTGTGGCAGAATGATTCCACCATCAAAGCTTGCACCTAAAGCTATTTCGTCAATATTCGATTTTAATGAACCTACGCTTAGGGCTGGGCCATCATGACCAGGTTTATTTTCAAGAAGAATTGGAACTTCTATTCTTAGTGGTTTTGATTCTTGGTCAAAGTAAACTGATAAACCATCAACTCCAACCTCGCCAAGAAAATCATTATTAAGATCTTGAGCTCTAATTTTCGCTACTTTTAAATCTAGCCCACTTGTTTCTAGTACTAGCTTTAATTGTAATTTACCGGCCATTTTCGATAAGTGATCTATTTCGATATGAACATCTTGCCAATCAATATTCACGTCAATGCCTTCGATGTCGACGGCAAATTTATGATCATTAAAGTCTAAGCCCATCAAAAAACGCTGTAACGTTTCTCTAATTTTTAGAGCGGCATCACGAAGAGCACCTTCAGGAGGTAGCATCTGTTCTAAGGACTTTTCTTCCATCTCAAAATGTTGTTTGTGAAAGTAAGCTTGCGATAGCGAAAGACCATTACTATTCATTAAAGATGGTATGCCATTAAAAATCTTTTCTTGTCCCCTGGCCGTTATGTAAACACCAATAGCATGAGGAATTTCACTTTCTGGTTCATAGGCCAGAACCTGAGGTGCATCTTGTCCCAAAGCACCTAAGCTCAGTAAAGTGACAAAAGCTGCGACAAGTGTCTTCTTTTTAAACACAATAGACTCCAAATCGTTCGTTATTTAACGGACTTAATAATTTGAAGTTTTATAGAGCAAGGAATGTGCCAGAGGGCTTAAGACAATAAAAAACTAGGAGCTGTGAATACAATTGTACCAATACTCATCCAAAGACCGAAGCGATGGAATCTAGTTGAAGCACCATCAATTTGTTGACCTAATAGCTTTGTTAAAGGCAGTCGGTTAAGATCAAAACCCATAATTTCAAGCCAAACTCTAAAACAAGCTAAGGCAAGGATGGACGCTGTAAAGAGATCATTGCTCTCACCTAAAGTGATGTTTAAAATATCCATACAACCTCCTTTTTGAACTAAACTGGGAAGATAGTGACCAAAATAGATGACTCCATCCCATTCATTGATTTAATCGGTGATATGGAAGAAAATTTTTATCAATTAGGTCTAAAAGACGCAGAGGCGGCTAAGCTTTCCCTTAAACACACAGAAAACTTGATTAAAACACCATGGCAAGGTCTTGATGCTGGTCTTAAGTTCCTAGCAGAATCATTATTTAAAGGTTCTAAATCTTGGAAGACACGCTTTTCGCCTTGGACTAAAGCTTATGCTGAGGGTTTAGGAATGACCCAAGAGAAGTTTCTTTTGATTCTTCTTGTGCCCGAATTAAGTGCAAGCTTTTCAAAGTGGCTTCCAAGACTTCCCAAAACTTTACTGGGTTGTTCTTCACTATTTTATAAAGACGAAGATTCTCAGTTAAATCACTTAAGAACACTAGATTTTCCGCTTGGTGAGAACTTTGGAAAAAATGAAAGACTTCTTCGAACTCAATTTAAAGATCAACCAACCATCGTCTCATATGGAAGTGCGGGTTTTCCCTACCCTTCTCTATCTGCCACAACGAGTGAAGGCTTAACACTGGCCTTGCATCAAAAGTTTAATGATGTTTTTGATCCTACAGGAACTCCAATCTTCGAACTTGTGCAAGATCTTTTAATTCGCTGTGGAGACCTTAAGACTTGTTTGAGCTTTCTTAGAAAATCAAAAAGTCTTACTACGTGGTCTTTGCATATTGGCTTTAAAGACGGTCAAGTTCTTGAGGCTGACTTAGGCGGTAGTGAACTTATTTATCAAACATACCAATTAAATGATCACGACTATCTTTATTTTAATAATCGACTTATTGATGACAAGAAAATCAATCATGATCAACCCCCCTTAAACTTTCAGCTATATAATCAATACCGCAGTGATAGCGCTAAACGAAAGCTTAAAAAGTTCAGTGATAAAAAGATAAAAACGAACGACCTACTAAAAGCCTGGACAACACTTGAATCGAGAAAGTCCCATGGCCTTGATGTTTTAACCCCATCCAGTATGCATGTCGTCGCTCTTAATCCAAGTAAAGCTTCTTTAAAGGCTATCAAGGGGCATGCTCCTAAAACGTGGCAAGGAATGATTCAAGAAGAGACTGGTCTATGGGGTAAAGATAAAAGGCAAAGCCATACTCATGGGAAAGAGAAAAAGCTTTCTGATATAGATAAGGCTTGGCGTCACCTTATGCACGCTCAAAGCTTTCACGATCTGGAAGATCTGCATAAGCTTCACCATCACTTACAGCTTGCGAAGAGAAAAATTAAGGGCTTTGGTCTAGAACCAACAATTAAATTATTTTCTCTCGTGTTTACTTTTTTAAGTGAAGAAAATGAGAAAGTACTATCCCAGATTGCTCAAGATACTCTAGACTTGGTCCCAGCTCTTGATAAGTCGTTAGTCGATCACGCTTGGCTTCTTATCTTTAGAATAGAAAAAATTCTTAATATCCCTTCAAGTGTCTTTGCTGCTCAAATCCATCAATCTAGTTTGGCCAAACTCTTGGAAGTTGAAGCATCAATTCCTAACGTTGTTTTTAAAAGAGTGATTAGAGGTCTAATTCAGCCAAGAATCGAGCTTTTAGACATTTTCTACCTTCATCAGAGAATTGATTCGTAATTTTGCCCACATTAAATGGCAGTACAAATCTAAGCTATTCCTAAAACACACCAAGAATATCAATCTCTTACGAAATTAGTCCATTTTAAGTTAATAGCTTCAGCCTAAATGCCGATAAAATGACTGAAAGGACTTTATTTATGTTTAGGTTGCTGCTCGTTTTTAGTTTAATTTTCAACACACTACCAGCTTTTTCAAAAGTTGAAGTTGTTAAGTTAAAACGCGTTAACCTTGGCTTGGATGTTCCTAAGAACTGGTTTGTGAAAGTTGGCTTAATGGGAATGCCTCTCGTTTTAATTTCTAAAAGTGTTAACAATCAAAAAGCTAGTCTGAGCTTCACTCCAACTAAACATGAAAAGGTTTCCCCTTCAACTTTACGAGATATTAAGGGGCAGTTCAGTCAATATAAATCTGGCCGCGAAGTTTGGATGAACAAGCGATACGCCAAGCTTGTAAAATTCTTTGATCCAAAAGTTATTAAAAATGAAAAGAATTCTGCCGCTATTGTTGGCTTTGAATACATTATGGATGAAAAGAAATTTGCTGAATATAGTATTAATATTTTTTGTAAGGATCGTTATATTTTTTCAAAACTTCTTTACGAGGTTAGATCTCATCCTGACGCTTACACAAAAGCAATGAAAACAGTCAGCTCTCTTGATTGTAAGGAGTGGAAGTAATGAAATCCACTCACTTACGTTTTTTTACAACTCTCATAGTATTATTTTCATTTTATGGAAACCTACTAGCCCAGCCAACAAATACAGTCGCACCATTCGATGACTCTCAACCAGCGCAAGTTGCTGCACTAGAAGACCCTGAATACTTAGACGCTCTAGATAGTCTAAGCGAAGAAGATCTTCAAGAAGAAGTTATTGAGCAAATGATTATCGCTCAAACTCAAGCATGTATGGGACCTGATGGAAACATACCTTATAACAAAACTGTTCAGATTGATCGTGAAGGAACAGACCGAGACGAAAGCATTAATTGTAATGATGTAGCGGCTATTCAATATCAGATTATGGCAGCAGATCAAGATTTAACAGATCGACAAGCTGTATCTTGTGTTACCTCTGGTTGGCATGCTGAAGATAGACTGGCATTTGTAAGAGAACTTGAACTACCAGTTGAAGAAGTCTTAGCTTGTCCTGGAAAAGATACTAATTCGTTAAAATGTATGGGGGAATTTGTTTGCGGTGCCTATGCAGGTATTGCAGGTATGTTACCTGTTGGCGGACCACAGCTTCAAAATTGGATGAGTGGTTGGGCCAGAGATACATTCGACATGAACTGCTCTGCTGGCAATACTCTGAATACTCTTGGGAATTGTTTAACTGAAGTTGTTTGGGGTGTGATTAAAAATATCGTCGGTAATATTGAATTTCTGGCAGATGGAATTCGCTGGGTCGGAGATAAAATCTCTGATGCAGGCTCTTGGGTATACCGCAAACTGGCTTTTTGGGAAGATGATGAACATGAAGACGTCTCAAGCGATCAGCAACAGCTGATAAACTCATCAACCCAAATAAGAGAACAGCATTCTCGCCAACTTAATCAAGCAGAAGAAGAATCAACGAATGCATTTACAGAATTCTTTTCCAATATTGGAGGCTTCCTCAATAGAATGATTGCAGAGCCAGCTGGCAGAAATTTTGGCTGTGCTAAATGGGAAGGAAATCGCTTCACCAATACAACAAACCTAGGCCTTGACAGTGTCATGGGTAACGATGACAACTCTAATGCCGTTCGATGCGAAGAGCCAATCTCGAGCTGGGAATGTGCTAGCTGTTCTCAACGAGCTCAATTAGTTTGTGGTGTCGTAGGATTCTTAGGCGGTGAAGCCATTACGACATTACTAACTGGCGGAGCATTAAGAGTCGCTGGTCTTGCTGCTAGGGCCACTGGAGTCGCTAGAGTTGGATCTGCCGTAGGTCAAGCGTCATTAAGGGTTGCTCGTTCCACAGCTAGAGGATTAACGACATTCGCTGGTAGAGGGTTCTCTCTAATTAAGAATACTCCCTTAGGTAGCATGGCCTTTAAAATAGGAAATAAGACAGTCAACGTATCATCACGCTTGAGAGGATCATTAGTTGGTCGATATCAGAGTTTAAGAGCTGCCAGACAAGCTGGTAAGTCTGCCGATGAAATTGCGCGAGAGCTCACTCTTGGGCAAAGAGCAATCCAAGCGAAAAGAGTAATCTTCAACAATAGGTTGAGCCCACTTTCTTATGCAAAAGATTACTTTAATTTACTTGATGATGCTTGGGCGCTGGGCGCCGGCGGTAAAACTGGGCTATTAGCAGCTAGAGCTGCCAGAACTGAATCTCAAGTAAGAAACTCTATGACATTAGCTACTAGAGCAATGCCTGAAGGTCCTTTAAGAGCTCAAGTATTTAATGCTCAAGCAAGAGTCGATGATGTTCTTAATCGAATCAAAAACCTTGCTGATGAAGCAAAGAACTCTTCGACTAGTGCTGCTCGAAAAGCTGAAATTAATTCTGAAATGAGCAACTTATCTCGAGAATTTACTTCGGCCAAAAGAGGTTTCGAAGATGCATATGCTGCTTCAAGAAGAAGACTAACTGCTGAAAGAGCCCAAGAAGCTGCTGACCAACTAGCAGAACAACAAAGACTTGAAGCAGCTAGATTAGCAGCTGAAAGAGCTAGAGTTGTACAGGAGCAAGCACGAAGAACTGCTAGAAATGATCAAACTTCAACAGCACTAGTGCTTCAAAATAGAAGTAGAAATACGAACATTACTTCTGACTCAAGAGCTATTTCACCAAATCCTCGTCGCGGGTTGGAGTCACCAAGAAATCAAAATGCTCCAACTGTTCCAGCAAGAAGAACCGGTTTAAGAAATCAACCTCAGACTATTGAAGCCAGAGGAATGCTGGAAGGCTTTCCTGAGACATGGAGAGGTTTAGACGCAACATCTCCACTATCTGTAACTCAAAAAGAAAGTGCCATTAATGGAGCGAGAAATATTTTTCCTGACGACGCTAACTTTAGAGTTGTCGCTTATGATAGAAATGGTAACCGCTTGTTGGACATCAACACCCCCACAGCTGTAAACGGTAGAATCGAAGGCTTTACGAATCAAACACGAACATCAGCGTCAAGTGGAGTTGATCTAAGTAATGTAGGTCAGGTTGATATGCTTGTTACTTATACTGATGATGCTGGAAAAGTCGTCAATCATAGAATGCCGGTCAACTTTCAACCTATTACTAATCCTAGAGCACGCGAGCTTGTAACAAGATCAAAGAGCAATGCTAGCATGACTACTGATGAACTTCTCGAATTTGGCAGAGAACTCCATGCACTTAGTCCAAGTGAAATTCGTCAAGTTGCGGCTGAAGCAACTCTTGGTCTTCAGCGCGGCGAAAGAATGACTTTAAGACAAGCTGCTGCTTACCAAAAATCATTTGGTGGTTATATCAACAAAGAGACACTCGCTAACGCTGATGTATTAAGAAGAGCTTATGAAAGTAACGATCCATTAGAAATTGCTCGAATCTTTAATGAGGGTATTGTGGGTAATAGTCCTGCAACTCAGGTAATTCGCGAAAGCATGATTACTGCTTTACAGATAAATACTCAGTTTCGAGTACCAACAGGTGCGCTCAACGCTAGTAATATGACTCTTCAAGCCGTTCAAGACGCAACCGTTGAATCAAGACTATTACCTCCAGCGAACCAACAATTACTATTAGAGTCAAACACTACAGGTAATGCTCTTATCCCAGTTGTTCCTCCGAGCTCGACAGGGGTTGTACCACCTGTAAGTTTAGGAAATACAAATAGAACCGTAAGAAGTATTGCTGATGATGCAGACAATGTAATCTATGTTACCCCTGAAGGTGTAGCCTCAAGAAACTTAGACGATCTTAATGCTAATCGCGGTAGTGTTGGGGCAACCTTAAGAGCTGGTCTTCGAGGTTCAGATGACACCATCTTTGTCAGTCCAAATGGTACTGCTTCAAGAAATCTAGACGATGTTTCGGGTGCCGCATCTAGAACACGTAGAGTGATCGCGCCTACCTACGGAGGACGAGTTATAGCAGCGGGAACAGTTGTAGGAGCAGTCGCTAATACTCTATCTGATCCACAAGACAATAGCTTAAACGGAATTGTTGAGCTCAATGGCAACCTATGTGAACTTAAAATCAGAAGAGGTTCAAGAGAACTATCCACAGATGAAGTATCTGCACTTAATGTCACTGTTGACTGGAAACAAAATCCAGCTGCAACATCCATAACAAGATGTAGTGGCATGAGCTGTGAGCTAGACTTAACTGACAACGCTGATGACATTACCAGCACTTTCACTATTAATGGATCAGTCTATATGGCTCAAAATAATTGTAGCATTATTCGGGTTGTGGCTCCACTTAGTGGAGTCTATGAAATTGAAACAGTCTATAGCGGTTCTCCACCTAAATGTACAGCAAATATTGATCATTCAATGCGTGGTGATGCTGATGCGGTTCGCTTAACAGCAACAAATCTAGAGTCTAGAAATACAACTCTAAAATGGTTCAAAAGCGATAGTGAAGATGCAGCAGAACAGATTTGTTCTGGCTCAACAACAGTATGTACATTTCCATCTGGCGTAAATAAGGCTTACTTAAAAGTTTATGGCGTAGATGATGAGTTAATCGAAACAGCAGAATGTAAACCACCTAGAACACCTAACCCAAATAATGATGATATCTTTGATCCTTATGATGACGATGATGACAGCGCTGGAAGAAACTCAACTAATGCAGATGTGCAGGCTCAATTCTATGAAAGTCAACGCTCACCTCCTCCGTCATTATTCCAGTCGGCACCAATTCCAAGACGCCCAACTCATTATCTGCATAGCGGCTGGTACTAAATCCTAAAGTCGACTAAGCTTTAAAAATGAAAACATTTCAAATGGTGAGCTTGCTCACCATTTTTTTATATACTCAAGTTGGTGCACAAGACATGACCAAAGCTCCAGGTTGGAGTGCTTTTGAACAGTTTGTTTTTGCAACTGATAAAGACCATCAAACTAATTCACTAATTATTCAAAAGAATGATGAGATTATCTTTGAGCGCTATCGAGAAGGATTTACTCAAGAGACTAAGCAGCAAATTTGGTCAATGACGAAATCAATCGCAGGACTCATTATTGGAAAAGCGATATCCGATAATATTATTTCAGCACAAGACCCCGTCCATAAATACTTCCCTCAAGCTCCAAGAGATATCAAGATCAATCACCTACTCAATATGGTTTCAGGATATGACTGGAATGAAGGCTATGAATATAATCCTGTTCGAAGTGATGTGATTAATATGCTCTATACTGAGCATTATGGAGATATGGCTTCATTTGCTGCCAATAAAAAGCTCGCTCACCCGGCCGGATCATATTTTCGCTATAGCTCGGGAACAACAAATGTCCTGATGGGAATTTTATCTCATCGTACAATGGTGATTCAAATATAAATCTCCAATTTTTATCAGTTTCTTTTATTATATATGAAGATACAGGAGAAAACGGTTGTAGTATCT
>CAXBMT010000062.1:0-11885 GCA_963976925.1 uncultured Bdellovibrionales bacterium | reverse complement strand
CCCTCACAAAACAATGGCCTAATATAAGCGGGAACGAAGCCTGGGAAGTTAAAGGCATCTTTTAGGCCAACAAGTTTTGCACCTTCACGAAGATTGTTACCATAATCAAAAACATGAGCACCACGTTTTTGAAAGTCGAGCATAACTTGAACATGATCTCTCATCGTTTGATAAGAAAGTTCAGTGTACTTTTTAGGATCAGACTTTTTCAAGTCAAGCGCTTCTTGATCAGACATTTTATTAGGTACATAACCATTAAGTGGATCATGTGCAGAGGTTTGATCGGTGACTAAATCAATCTCTATTTTTTTATCAAAAACATACTTGAAAAAGTCAGCGGCATTTCCAACGACTCCAATTGATATCGCTTGCTTTTCAGCCTTTGCTTTGACTGCTAGTTCGATGGCTTCATCATAAGATTTAGCAAGAACGTCTAGATAGTTAGAATCAAGTCGCTTTTGAATTCTCCACTCGGCAACATCGCAACAGAGACAAACACCTTCAGCCATCTTGACTGCTAAAGGTTGTGCTCCACCCATACCACCAATGCCAGCAGTGAGAACAAGTTTTCCTTTAAGCGTAGAGCCTTCGCCGTAGTGTTTTTCAGCAGCGGCCATAAAGGTTTCATAAGTGCCTTGAAGAATGCCTTGAGATCCAATGTAGATCCATGAGCCAGCTGTCATCTGGCCATACATCATTAAGCCTTGTTGTTGAAACTCATTAAAGGTATCCCAGTTGGCCCAGTGTGGAACTAAGTTAGAATTAGCGATTAATACTCTTGGCCCATGTGAGTGGCTCGGCATAATCCCTACAGGTTTTCCTGATTGAATGAGAAGAGTTTGATCGTCCTCGAGATTTTGAAGAGCATGAATAATAGCTTCAAGTGATTCATGATTTCTTGCCGCTTGTCCGTTTCCACCGTACACAACTAAGTTATCACGGTCTTCTGCGACATCGGGATGAAGGTTATTTAGTAGGCAGCGAAGTGCTGCTTCTTGGTGCCAACCTTTACAGGTTAGCGTATTGCCAGTTGGGGGTAGTGGGATTTTCATGCCAATTCTCCAAGGACTGATTCAACAGTATTGATAAGATCATTATTATTGATAAGTGATAAAATATTTTGAATATCTTTTGCGAAGACGCGGTCTTGCTCAATTTTGGGAACGTGTTTTCTAATAACTGAATGAAGCGCTTCGAGTGCTTTTGAGCTTTTTAGAGGGCGCTGAAAATCAAGCGCTTGTGTATTACATAAAAGTTCAATTGCTAAAACTGTTTTGGTATTAGTGAGAACCTCTAAAAGTTTTCTGCCTGATGTGACACCCATGGAAACATGGTCTTCTTTATCAGTAGAGGTTGGGATTGAGTCTACAGAAGCCGGATGACAAAGACCTTTATTCTCTGAAGCTAAAGCTGCGGCGGTTACGTGGGCAATCATAAGTCCTGAGTTTAGTCCGGAGTCAGCTGTTAGAAATGCCGGAAGATCTGAAAAAGTTGGATTCATCATCTTCTCAATTCTTCTTTCAGAAATATTCGCAATTTCAGCAAGACCCATGGCCAAATAATCCATCGATAAAGCTAAAGCTTCACCGTGAAAGTTACCGCCAGAAATAACTTGGTCTTGATCAACGAAGATAAGTGGATTGTCGGTTACAGAGTTAAGCTCAATCGTTAACACTTCGTCGGCGTGTCTTAAGGTTTGTCTGCAGGCACCGTGTACTTGTGGAACGCAACGAAGAGAGTATGGATCTTGAACTTTTCCATCTTCTGGATGAGAAACCAAAATTTCAGAACCCCTTAGAATTGATTGAAGATTATTTGTAGTAGCAACTTGACCGGGATGTGGTTTTAAAGAAGTAATGAGTGGATCATAGGCGCTAGCTGTTCCACGAACACCATCAAGAGTTAAAGCTGTCGAAATATCGGCAAGCTTCATTACGCGTTTGGCCTCTTCAATGGCAAATGCTCCAAGAGCGGCCATTACTGCAGTTCCGTTAATAAGAGCTAGGCCGTCCTTGGGACCAAGAACAGCTGGGTTAAGTCCAATCTGGTCTATAGCGAATGAGCTACTGACAATCTTTCCTTCAAACTCGACTTCGCCTTCACCAATAAGTGCAAGTGCCACATGGGATAATGGTGCTAAGTCACCAGATGCACCGACAGATCCTTTTTCTGGAACGACAGGAGTTATGTGATGATTCAAAAAAGATACTAGAAGTTGAACGATATCGGGATTAACTCCAGAAAAACCTGAGGCTAGGCAGTTTGCTCTAAGAAGCATAATGGCGCGAGTGATATGTTTAGAAAAAGGTTTGCCTACTCCTGTGCAATGACTTCGGATGAGATTAACTTGAAGCTGTGCGAGATCTTTTTTAGGAATATGCTTATTTGCTAGTGCGCCAAATCCAGTGTTGATTCCATAGACTGGTGCACCCTTTTCAACGATAGAGAAAACATAGTCTCTAGACTTTTGCATCGCCTTTAGTGACTCAGTTGTTAACTCAACTTTAAGAGTGTCTGGCCCGGCCTTGGCGACATGATGAAGTTGTTCAATCGTAAGATCATGGCCGTTAATAAGAACTTTATTCATTTTATCCTCTTAGAGCTTCAATATTATTTTTATATGAATCTTGCTGACCCTTAAACACTGCTGATCCAGCAACTAAAATGTCGGCGCCAGCAGCTATAATTTCAGGGGCATTAGTTGGGTTGACTCCACCATCAACCTCAATTTTAAAGTCTAGGTTAAGAGCTGCTCTTTTGGCCTTAAGCCATTTAATTCTATCAATCGAATCAGGCATAAAGGCTTGCCCACCAAAACCTGGCTCAACCGACATGACAAGAACAAGGTCACAAGCCTTTAAAACCTCGTCAGATAAAATATCAATATCAGTACTAGGTCTGAGTGAGATGCCGGCATGTTTTGAAATACTTTTAATACTTTTTAAAATATGGACATTATTTGATTGAGTCTCAGCATGCACGGTGAAGCATTCAAAAGAAATATCCTTTAAAGTCTCAATATAAAACTCAGGATTAGTAACCATAAAGTGCGCATCGAGTGGATGATTGGAGACCTTAGCAATTTTCTTAATTATTGGATGGCCAAAAGTTAGGTTCGGTACAAAGTGACCATCCATTACATCCAAGTGTAACCAAAGATCCTTAACACCATGAAGAGCATTAAGTTCACTTTCAATATTTAAAAAATCACAAGCCAAAATGCTTGGAGAGATAATTGTCATGATTCTTCCTTGTTTAAAAAAGAAACTTCTGGAAGTTTACCTTGAAGTCCATTAACCCAGGTTGAGGCTGCAATCGGCTGTTTGCCTTCAAGTTGCAGGTGGAGAACTTCGATCGCCCCTTCATGGCATCCAAGAAATACCTTGTTGTCTTTGATTGATATATCACCGGCTGGAACGGATTGTTCGCAAAGGCTTATATCTATAAGTTTACATCTTTTATTATTGAGAAGAATATGAACTCCTGGCCAAGGCTTATAGGCGCGAGTTTTGCGCTCGATAGTTTGAGCCGACTCTTTGGTTAGATCGACATATCCTTCTTCTTTTTTGATCGTCGGAGCAAAGCTAATATTTTTATCATCTTGTTGAGTGAACTCAACATCTCTCGTATTGATCTTATTAATAAATATATCGAGTGAATCAGCAGATAATGTCTTTAGTTTTTCATAAAGACTTGAAGTTTAATCGAGGCGCTGTACCCTATATCACCAGCATCCATCTTCTTGACCATTTTTTGAATCGACACACCTGTTGCTGTGTCGCCGTTTAAAATGGCATAATGAATTGGGGCAGCTCCTCTGTATTTAGGAAGTAGGCTTGTGTGAATATTAAAGCAGCCAAGCTTTGGAAGTTCTAAAACCTTAGAGCTTAGAAATTGGGCAAAAGCAAACACGACAAAGCAATCTGGATCAAGGTGTTTGAGTTTAGTTAAAAAGTCAGTTTCTTTGTTAAGGTTGGGTGTTTGAAAAACGTTTAAGCCTAGCTTATTTGCCAGCTCGACAACTTCGGGAGATTTTAGCTTTTTTCCTCGTCCACTTGGACGGTCGGGTTGGCTAACAACATATAAGATTTCAACTTCTTTGTTATCATGAAGTTTTTGCAGACAGTTCGTGGATATGTCGGGAGTGCCGCAAAAAACTACCTTGAGCACGGATTAACCTTTTCTTGCTTTAAGGAATTTTTTGGTAAGAAATTGTCGCTTGAGAAGTGATAAGCGTTCCAGAAATATGATTCCATCAAGGTGATCATTTTCATGTTGTAAGCAAACTGCAAGTGTTCCATCAGCTTCTAGGGTTTGCTTATCGCCATTGATATCTTGATATTCTAGAACAACGTGTTCAGCTCGTTTAACGTCTTCATAAACACCAGGAACTGAAAGACAGCCTTCCTCGTAAAGAATTTCGCCGTCCTTTTGTTTAAATACAGGATTGATAATGACACGTGGATTAAAGTTGGAATAATTCCATTCTGTATGCCCATCAGAATTCAGTGACTTTTCACGATCAAAATCGATATCCATAACAAAAAGTCGAAGTGATTCGCCAACTTGAGGGGCTGCAAGGCCTATGCCTGGCGCATGGTACATTGTAAAAAGCATATTCTTAACGAGAAGCTTTAAATCATCGTTAAAATCAACAACGGGCTTAGCTATCTTTTTTAGAATAGGAGCCGGATATGTAAATACCTTTAGCTTTTCGCCTTCAAGTTCGTAGCTGTTTTGTTGTAATTCAGACATGACTTTTCATAGCATGAATGCGCCGCACAAGTCTAGCTAGCGCTTAATCTGTACGAGCAATAATGACTCTTGTAATAGCGATAAATCACTCTTTGAAAGAGCATCTAAAATATGTGAAAGTTTGCGGCTTTTTTGCCATACGCGCCATTTATCAACTACGACAACTTTGTCATAAATATTTTGCTGTTTAACAATTCTTTCAGGAATTAGAAGAAGATCTCGCACGTCAGATAGTCTGGAAGAAACCTGCTGTGGGCTAACAATTAAAAGTCCGTTTCGATCAAGCGCCTCTTCAATAAAATATGGCTTTCTATAAACAACGGTTAGGTCTCTGTCCGCGACCTTTTTAATGACCCTATCTGGCACAGTTGGAAATACAAAAAGCGGAGTCACAAATGACCATATAAACCCAAAGCAAAGTAAGGAGGAAAGCGCTCTTGTCTTAAGAGATGCTTTTCTAAAAAAGGAGATAAACGCAAACAGTGTAAAGGCTATGGCCAATAGCATGACGAAAATATTCATTGAACTTTCAAAAAGAGATGGAAAAGCAAAAGTCATTAGTAAAATAGGTAGTAATGCAAAAAATAAAAGAGAAGAACTCCAGTTTGAAAAGGTAGCGCTTATGCCTTTGATCGGTGAGTGGTGGCACTTCATTGTATCAAGTAAAATGATTAAAAAGAAAAAGATGCTCGGCATGGCGTAGTGATGTGAGCGCTGATTTGGAATCAACCATAAAAAGAAGAAAACGAAAAATGAACTTAGAACAAAGATGCGCGGCCAAAATTTGTCTTCATTCAGATTTAGTCTTTTTTTCCAATTTTCTCTATTAAATAGAATAGGAATAAATAAAGACCAAGGTAGTGAGAAAATTAAAAGACCTTGGAACACAACGCGTATCGGGTATGGTTTAGATGTAAACTTGCCAAGATTTTCTCTTAAAAAGAAGTAATCGATAAAATATTGACCATATTTTATATAGCAGGCAATAAACCAAGTACTGCCTAAAAGCAAAGTAACCAATGAAAACAGAATAAGCTTTTTGAGGGGAATCTGGTGTTTTGTGTAGAGGCGAAGTGATAGAAAAATTGCGAAGGATCCGCCAAGCATTACCCACGAAACCGGACCCTTAACCAGAACACTTAAAGCACAGAAAATAGCCGCAAAAATCCAGTCCGCTTTTTTATTCTGCATGATTGATGAATATAAGAAAAGAGCGCCAAGGGTTGTAATGAGTGAAAGTGGCATCTCCATCATGAAGATTCGCGAATATTTTGCAAAGCCAATGGTTGATAGAAAGAAAAGAGCGGCAGTTATCTTTGGGATCGAGAAAAAGCGTTCAACCCATTTAGACATATAGGCGATAGATAATAGGGATAAAATAAGAATCGCTAGCCGTGCTGAGGTTGTCGTCTCAAAGAAACCAAGAGAATAAAGAGGAAAGGGTAGCCAAAAGTGTAAAGGCGGCTTTGACCAGTGGGGCTCGCCGCGAAAGAGTGGAGTTAAAAATGATGAAGCAGCATCCATCTCTTTAGAAATTTGTAGGTAAAAACCTTCAGTACCTTGCCTTAGAGCATCAAGGTTTCCAATGTCCCAGGCCATGAGAATAAACGCTAAAATAAAAACAGATAGAAAGCCATGTTTTTGAGTTAGGCGCATGAGCCACTTGATCATGTCTTAAGTTTCCGGTGAGAGTAAAAAGTATAAGCGATAAAACAACAAAACAAAAAAGGAACTCCAAATGAAGCAACTGAGGGCGGAAGTTTTGAACTCTTGCCTAGTTCAGTCGTATAGCTGGTTGTCAGCCAGTAAATAACGGTGAAAGTGAAAACAAAGGCAATGTTTTTACCCATATTTGAAGAACGTCTACCTGGGTTGTATGCCGCAATGCTTGCCAAAAGTGCAAAGACTACACAAACAAATGCCGCAGCAAATTTATCATAAAGAAGAACTGAATATTCATCTGTATTAATACCAGAGCGCTTAAGCCTTGAGACGTAATCAACTAGTCCATTTAAAGGAAGAGTTGTGATATCACTTTCAATTCTTTTAAAATCATCAACATTTTCATCAAGTTCAATTTCAAGGTCTTTAACAATGTTCTTTTCAGCAAAAACTTGATTGTCTAAATTTATATGTGTGGTAGCTGTTGGGAAATACCATTTACCGTTTGGTGAGTTAATAAGCTTATCGCCCTTAATCCTCTTTGTTAATTTATAGTCACTTCCAAAAAAGTAAAGTGTTACGTCTTGAAGCTCATCTCGATCTTTATTAAAAGAAGAAAAGCTAAAAAAGTAATTCCCACTTTTATACCAAATTCTGCCACTACCAATTGTACTGGCACGAAGACCTTGCCCTTCGAGATTTCGAAACTTCTTGTCAGAATCAGGAATAAGCACATTTCTTCTTGATCTTGCAAACGGATCAATAAAGCCAGTGATTAATAGTTGAATAAGACAAACAAAAAAAGCAGCCAGAGCAATAGTTGAAAAAAACTGTTTTCTTGTAAAGCCGGATGCGAACATGGCGGTTAATTCGTTTCTATTCTTAAGTTTATTTATGCTAAAAAGTGAAGCTGTTAGGCATGAGATCGGTAGCACTCTTGCTAAAAAACTTGGAGCTTCAATAAGAAAATTAAAAAAGACTTCTAGTGCGGTAACATTATCTCTTAGAAAACCAGATACAAGATTTGAAACAGTAATTAATAACATCAATGCAAAAACCGATGCAATAAAGGCTTTAAACCATTCAATAAGAATGAGGTTTTTAAGAATCATTGAATTACTGTAATCCTATTGATTTTCATAAAGACAGAAATGAGCCTTATAAAAAGTGGCTCGAAAAACTTATTAACTCTTGGAAAGCTTACAAGCAGCTTTACAAGTTTAGGTGAAATGAACTGATAGAGATTGATAAATGCTCTTCCCAAAAAGGATGAGGTAAGAACTTCGTCACGATAAACTCTAAGGGCTATCGTTTTAGGATCACTGCTGCCATAGCATAAAGTTGATACGTAGCAACCCTTGGCTTCAATCCTAATTTTTTCATAGGCATCCTTAAAGGCCTTAAGATTATGTGCCTGCTTTAAGCGGATAAACTTTTTAACCATTTGTGAATTAACATACTGATATTTAAATCCAATGGTAAATGAAACAAATTGCTTTAAGCAGCGAATAGACTCAAGAGAAAGATTTGGACTTCTATCGTAGGCTTTAGCTAGATCCCAATAAACATGAGAAATCAAAAGCATTTCAGCTAAGTCTTTTTCTCTACTAAAAAATGCCGGAGAAAGAGAACTTTCAGGCACATCAAAGTATTGAGCTAATATATTTAAATATTGTGAATAAAATTGAACGGCCTTTGGTATTTCGTCCAAGGCCGCAAGTTCTTGAGCTTTTTTTAAAATTTTTAATCTTTCGCTATAAGCCTTAATAACAGGTTCAGGCCTAGAGACACTATAAGTTTTTTCATCTGGGTTCTTAGTCATTTAGAATCTATAGGAAAGGGAGAAAGATGTTTCTTTTGCTTCTTCAGCATTTTGTCCGATTGCAGCCAGCTCACTGAACTTAGTTGTAGCTACTGCGGCTTCAATAACAAGTCTCGGTTGTACCCAGCCTATTCCTGCGCCGGTCCCTTTCTTTTTAAGTCCCTTGTCTTCCTGAGCACCAAATCTCATATAAAAATCTTGAAAGACTTTTAATTGAATGGCCGCTCTAACAAGTGAGCTTTCTTTAGCGTCGGTTTCCCATCCGGCCCCAGCATCAAACATTAGAGCAATAAAGTCTTTATATACATATTGACCACCTATAATCGCTCTGCGAGCTAGTGGGTCTTCACCTAAAATATCAGGAACAACGATTCCAAAGGTAAATTCAGGAGTGATGGCATGAGTAACACCAGCAGCAATTTGCTTGATCTTTTTTGGTAGAGGCCCATTGCCTTCTCTTTTAGTTGTTGAATAACTAAAGCCAAGGGCGGATCTCTCTCCAACTGAAGAGCTAGCAGAAGCTGCTAGTCTAGAAACTTTTCCATAGCGATCATCTTCTTTTGAATAGCTGATAGAGCCATCAACTTCACCTTTAGAGTCGGATGCAATAAATAGCATATTCTCTTCACTTGAAGACGAAAGGGGACTGTCAGCGTCAGGGGTAATGTCTGATCCAGCTTTTTGGACATAAATTGATGAAACTTGAAAAAATGAAATGGATGCCGGGTTAAGAACCGTGGCTTCATCGACTAAAAGTGCACCAACACCGGTACCAGCGGTAGATTTCAGTCTAGTTGTGGAGATTTCAGAGGCAAAGAGGAATGGCGCACAGCTAAGCCCGAGTAAAACAGTCGGAAGAAGTCGTGACAACGTGGCGATGGTAGATTTCATAAGGTAAGATGCCTCGTTAAAGATAAAGGTGGTTTAATTGTAATGAAGATAAAAAAGGCTGTCATCCCTGTAGCCGGAAAAGGGACAAGATTCTTACCAGCAACTAAACAAGTTCCAAAGGAAATGTTGCCAATACTCGATCAACCGATGATTCACTATTGTGTTGAGGAAGCTGTGTTATCAGGCATTCAGGAGATAATCTTCGTTACCTCATCAGGTAAAGAAGCCATTGAGAACTATTTCGATAGAAATATTGAGCTCGAAACATTTCTCAAAAAAAATAATAAAATCGAATTGTTAGATAAAATTAGAGAAATAGGCGATTTAATTGAAATTGTTACCGTAAGACAAAAAGAACAACTTGGACTTGGTCACGCTGTTTTGTGTGCTAAATCAGTGGTTGGTTCGGATGATTTCGCTGTCATTCTTGGTGATGATATTGTTGTCAATGATGATCCCGTCACAAAACAACTAATTCATTGTTATGATCAACATCAAGGATCAGTCATTGGTGTCATGCAAGTCGCAAAAGAAATGACATATAAGTATGGAATCGTTAAAGGTTCTAAGATTAACGATAAAACTTTAAAGATGGATGGGATGGTTGAAAAACCTGAGCCGGAAGTCGCGCCAACAAACCTAGCTACTCCTGGTCGATACATATTGAAGAATGAAATCTTTAATGCCCTTGAGAGAATTGAGCGAGGAGCTGGTGGTGAATATCAGTTAACAGATGCAATAAATCTACTTTGCAAAGAGAGTAGCGTTTTTGCTCACGAATTTGAGGGCAAGCGATACGATACAGGTGGGCTTGAAGGCTATTTGCGAGCAACGATAGATTTTGCATTGGGAAGAGAAGATTTAAGAGAAACTATGTTAAATATTTTAAAAGAAAAGAGAAATCTAATATGAAGAAGATGATTTTTGTTTTGTCTTTGATACTAAGTATTACTGTTAGTGCAACACCAACAGTTGAAGGGCTTTTTAGAAACGTAAATAATAAAGAGCCAACCGGTAATCTAATTCTTGTTACAGCAATGGTTTCACAAATGAAGTCTGAAGTTGAAAACAAAGAGGACCAGCCAGAAGTTGTAACGGTTGAAAATAGTCAACAGCTCGTAACTAAGCCGGCATTTTTTAAGTGGCTGATCTCTTTAGAAAAAGAGCAGAGTATTGACGTCATTCAAGTAAGCTATGCTGATCAATCATTAAAAGAATCATACGTTAAAAGCTCCAAGTACCTTCCAGATTTGAAAAAAATTATCGAAAGTGACTCATCACTTGAGCGTGGAATGTTTTACGGGCTAATGGGTGTTTTAGTTTTAAATGACGCTGCAGTGTTAAAAAATATCCTTACGAAGTACTCACAAGGATTTATTTCTAATAAAGACTTAATGTCTAAAGAAAAAATCTATCTTTATCAAAAATATAAGAACTTTCTAGAGAAAAGACAAAATGATGAAGCTTTAATTTCTCCGCTTGAGCCTGAAGACCCAGAAAAGCAGACCGCAGTGAATGAAGTTCTAAAGTCTCCAATGTATAAAGATGCGGGAAATGTAAGTCTCAAAAGGGAAGCAGGTGACTTGTATTGGCACGTTGACCTTAAAAGCATCAATGCTCTTTTTGGAAATGAAGACCATAGGCTCAGAAAGTTAGAGTACCAGTCACCCCTTGGTGACATTAAAATTATTGCTGACGAATATGTACTATTTAACGGTACACATGAATTGCCTAAAACAATGATTTTTAATGATATGGCCGGAAAAAACTGGCGAGTTCAATTTACTGGACTCTCTCATTTAAATACGAGATCAACTCCATTTACTAAGCGAGCAAAGGAATATGCTGAGGCCGCTGCAAAGTATAGATCTCAAAAAGAGAAAAAACCTGTGGCCAAAGCTCCTTCAATCGATCAAGTTCAGCCAACTTTTATTTTTTAGTAAATGAATTACCTTGTTGCCTGCAATACACCCTTTAATAAATCAATTCTGACCTACGAGTCAGATGATTTGTTTGAAGTGGGGGACAGTATTATAGCTCCTCTTGGCAAAAGAGATGTTCATGGTTGGGTCATAAAAAAAGAAAATAAAGAAGAATCAAACTTAAAAATTAAGCCGATTAAAGAAAAGTACGACCCGGTCATGAATTTGAGTTTGCATGAGCAAAAGTTGTTTGCATGGATGGCAGATTATTATCATTACCCATTGGGACAACTTATCAACGATGCCTTACCCAAAGCGATGAAAAGACCAAGGGCGCTTGAACTTGGAGCTGTCGTTGAAAATATTGTGCTCGAACAACTCACAACCAATCAAAAAGAAGTTTATGAATCAATAGCAAAGAGTCTAGATTCTGGATTCTCAAGACATCTAGTTCATGGGGTTACTGGAAGCGGTAAAACACATATCTATTTACACTTAATGCAAAAGATTTTAGCAGAGGGAAAAAGTGTCTTGTTTCTTTTGCCAGAGATAAATCTCACGCCACAATTTTTAGAAAAATTCAAGCAAGTACTTGGTTTTCCCGTTTTTGCTTACAGTTCCGAGATAAGTTCATCTCAAAAGTATATGCTCAGAAGTGAGCTACAACAAAAAAATCAACCAATAGTCATTGTTGGAGTTAGAAGTTCCATCTTTTTACCAGTGGAAAACCTAGGGCTTATTATTGTTGATGAAGAGCATGACTCCTCCTTTAAGCAAGATGATCGTTGCACCTATAATGCTAGAGATGTAGCGATAAAACGAGCGGCGATGCT
>CAXBMT010000061.1:0-11983 GCA_963976925.1 uncultured Bdellovibrionales bacterium | reverse complement strand
AAATAAAATATATTCTTTTGGTAAATCATAAATACTAAGAATTGAAGCTCAGTTTAGTGAAGTTCCAGTCATTACTTCTGAAGGTTCTTGTTTTCCTGAAACTGCGGGAAGCGATGGAGCTATTTTTGTTAATCCTCATCATCACGAAAGTCTTGCAGATGCTATCGATGAGCTTTCTAGTAATGAGGATTTAAGATTGCAACTTATTCATGAAGGTCGAAAACACGTTGAAAAGTTTCATCGCTCTAATACAACAAAAGAGCTTATGAAACTTTACAACGAATGATTTGATTTTTAGCTTTTGCCCATAATTCCATCAACAGAATACTTACCAGCACCTGTGAAGAAGAGAGTTAAAAAGCTAACCATAAACATCATGCCGAGTTCTTTTTTTGCCCATGGGTCTGAGCCATGAACAACTCCAACGGCAACAATCATTGTGATAACTAATGGTACAACTGCCCATCTAGTTTTGAGGCCTGCAATAATTGCAACTGAACAAAAGACTTCAGCGAAAACGGTTAAAGCTAAGCTCACTGTTGGGCCGACACCGATTGGATCTGCAAAGCCAGGAGCAATGGTAGAGAAATTGATAAGTTTTCCCCAGCCATGTGAAAATAGCATAATTAGACCAGTAGACACTCTTAAGATAAGTAATCCTACATTTGAATTCATTTGATACCCTTTGGTTAACTTAGTCTTTGTTTAACTTTAATAAAGTCATTTGAGCTTATGTCGCCCTTATTTGGAACTTGTGAAGCTAATTCTTTCATTTGATTTACACGTTGTATACTCGGTGGATGAGTACTCATAGCGTCAGTGAAGGTAGAGGTAAACCTATCTTGCTTTTGTCTATACTGTTGTTCCATTGCTAAAAGTTTTTCGTAAAAACTCCCTACGTATTGTGGATGGTATCCGGCTTTCACAGAAGTTCTAAAGCCGACTCTATCAGCTTCCATCTCGTCTTCTCTAGAGTGTGCCATAAAGGCAAACTTTTGAATTAGAAGACCACCAGCAGCTCCAGCAGCAGCTCCATACAGAGCAATTCTTTTAAGACATTCTTTATCTTCTTTTTTACATATGGCCTTAGCTAAACCAATACCAGCAGCTCCTCCAAGTAGGGCGCCGCCAAGACCCAGCAGTAGGCTCTTAGTCTGTTCACTCTTTTCTTTTTGAATACGTTCAGCTGTATGCCTGGCTTTAATATGGCCGATTTCATGACCAATGACTCCAGCAAGTTCAGCTTCATTTTCGGCCATCAAGATTAATGGCTTTGTTATATAAACGGCACCGGCTGGAAGAGCAAAGGCATTGACCATCTTAGCGTCGACAACTTGAAAGCGGTATTGATACGGGTTTCCGTCTAGTCCGTTTGAGCGAACAATTTTATCTCCAAGTTCACTTATATAGCTTTGGGAGTATGAATCACGCAGTGGAGGATATTCCTTTTCCATCTGCGGCCCATACTCATCAGCCATTTTTCTCTCTTCGGCCGGAGTTAGAGCAGCTTGTTGCCCGCTATTATCTCCCTCTCTCATTCTGGTTTTTGGAGCTGTAGAGCAAGCTGCCAAAAGGACGGGGACAGAAGAAAGGAAGGCTCTTCTTCCGATAGCTGATGAGGTGATAGATTTAAGTTCTAATTGTAGTTTATTAAGATTTTGATTCATGGCAGATAGTTTAAAAGAATTGATCAGTGTTAGCCATGACGCACAGTTTTCCGTGTGCAATCGTCGGAAATAAAAAAGCCCTCCGTGAGGAGGGCTTAGGTCTTAGTTGTTAATAATTTCTTCAACAATTTTAGTGTAATGCTTGCGCTTTGGCGCTATTCCAAGGAAAGACTTGAACTTGTCTCTAGCTTTCATCAAAATATTTCCAAGTCTAGTATAGTGACCTTTTGCAATCTGCGTCTGTTCACGATTTTGCTTAGTATCTCTAATCTTGCCAACAATTGTACTGTCTGCGTCTTTCTTGTACATATTTCTTCCACCGCGACCACTATTTCTAGTTGTTTCAATGTCGTTGATTGAAGCTACGTACTCTAAAACTTTTTGAGTTTGAGTACCAGCACCAATTCCTGCAGGAACGACACCTTTTGAGTTAGCAAGAAGATCAAAGTATTCAATAGAATCGTTTGTTGAATTGTTAGACTGAAGTCTTACATTTCTAGATTCAATTTGCTGATCACCTAATTTAAGCTCAAGGTTGCCTGAGATATTTGAAGTAATTAGCTTATATGGATCTAAGCCTTGAACATCGATCACAAGTTTTTGAACTTGACCTGGCTCAAGAGTTGTCCCCGTAGCTTCAAAAGTTTTTCCATCAATCTTTACCGTAGCTTTAATTGCTCTTGGAGTTGAAACTGTCGCTACGTTTTCTGCAGTTACATTTATAAGAGCAGAACCTCTCAGGGCATTCAAGCTAGCTGACTGTGCTGTTAGTTGAACAAGGAATGAAACATTAGTTCCAATACTATCAGTCATTCCGTTTACATTAAGAACAACATTCGCTCTTGCTCTGTTACCAAGGCGTGGATCAACTGTTGCTATAAGGCCTGTTGTGAAAACTCCAGACTTAAGAGCGGCAATTGATTTTTGCTCAACAGAGCCATTAACGATATCGCCTTCAGCTTTAATTTTTAGATCACTGCCTTTTCCGCCAGCGTTTAAAACTTTAAACTTCATTGAAAGCTTTTCGCCTGGTTGAATAATACCGTCGTTGTCCTCTCCAATGAGCTCGATGAGCTCAATTGATAGCTTGGCATTATTTCTATAATCAGCGTAATTAGCTTGGAAGCTATCAGCAAAGCTTCTATGGAATTGATCTTTATAAGTATTTACTGAGCGAACTCTAAACTCTTGATCAAAGGCATTTTGTAGACCACGAGCGCGAGCAACTTCAGCTCCAACTTCTAGACCAACATCTTCGCCGTGCCAAAAACCTAGATCAATCGCTTCATTGAAGTTTCTTGAAAAGCTATAGCGAGCTTGATGCATATAAGCTTTAGTGAAGATCGATTGGAAAAGATCTTGGAAGTTTGTAACGAGTGTTCCATCTGGGTTGGTTGGAGCACCTCTATTAAGGCGATCGTATCTTGTATAGGCATCAATTCTACGGTTAAGCCATAAACGTAAAATCTCATCTGGCGTGTCGTAGCGATTAAATACCGGACGGTAAAGACCGTCGTTACTATACATATCAACAACACGTCTTCTTACAGGAGGTGCATCACGATATGTACGGTCAAAGTCTCTATAAACAATGAGATGATCATTATAACGATCTCTTCTAATGACTTCTTGAACAGTTGGAACCTTGCCCACAAAACGTTCAAACGCATTCTTCTCACCATCGTAATATGATTGTGGAACTTGAAATTGATCAGTTGGCATTGAGCCTGAGTCAATAGCGCCGTTAAAGCGAGCCCTAACTTCTTGAGCTGCTAGGGGAGTTGCATCTTTTTCAGCTTTATCAACACCAATTTCATCGGCGATCGCAAGCTTGTGTTCATAAAACCGTAACTCACTTGCACCACGGCGCATTTGACCTACGTTAGAAATATTCTTATCGATTCCTTGATTAAGTCCCCAGGCATAACCACGATGGTATCCTTCGATTCGACCTTCTTGTCCGGCAAAGACATCGGCCATACGACGAGCTTCTGCAAATGCGAACTGGCAAACCTTAAGGTGAGTTGGTTGATTGTTACGCTCAAAAGCTTCACAGTTAGCAAAGCGAGCAGGTGGTGTTCTTTGAAAATCATAATCAACGCGAGGGCCATTATAGCGTCTGCCTGATTGTGCTTGAACTTCTGAAACGCCGAATGATCCAGCGATTAGAAGAGCAGCAAAGGTAAGATGAGATAGCTCTTTCATATAGTCTCCTGAAGATTAACTAGAGTTAGCGATAATAATTAATTGTTTAGAGACTATAGGAATTAGATAAGAATAACGAGGTGCGTTGTAAAAATAACAGGGGGCTAGATACCCCCCGTTTAGAGTCTTTTTAGATAGTTAGCTTACTTGTTAGCAACAAGATTCAGCTTAATTGAAAACTTATCATCGATCATTTTATCCCCAAGAGTCTTAGGGTCAAAGAACTTACCTGATCCGTATTTAACTCCATAAGCAGTGCGATCAACTTTAATATCACCTGTAACTGTAACTTTATCGTCACCAGCTTTTACTGTTACATCAAAAGATTGTTTTTCACTTTTGCCTTTGATTGTAAGTGGGCCAGACACTTTATATGTATTACCTTTAACTTTTTTAACAGACTCAATTTTAAATACCGCTGTTGGATGCTTATCAACGCTGAAAAAGTCGTCACTCTTAAGGTGACCTACTAACTTATCGGCCCATTCTCCCTGAAGATCAGTAACAGTGATAGAGGTTAAATCAACAACTATCTCTCCACCCGTAAGCTCATTTTCTGCTCCTACTTCAATTTTACCTGACTTAAGAGTAACTAGACCTTGGTGAGCTCCGCTTACTTTTTTTCCTTCCCACTCAAGCTTACTGTTGTCTGAGCTAAGGTTTAAGTTTGCCGCATGAACACTCATGCTTAGTGATAAAAGACCTAAAGTTAAAAATTTCATATTTGCCTCCAATTGCATTTTCTTTTTGTGAGGCTAGTTTACGAAATCTTACTATTAATAAAAGTAATATTTTTATCAGATCTTGATAGGTCTAATTTATACTGTTGGGGTTTTTTAATAATTTCGATTACTTAGTATGGGATTATCGGCATTTCTTGGCAAAGAACAGGCGTTCCTTGTGCTTGGACATTGCTGGCCCTCTTATCTAGTCCTCTGACAAAAATGAGAGCGAGTCTCATTTGTTTCATCATTAGCTTATTGGCCTTAAAAAAATCGCGCTCAAATTCTTTTGTTATATATGGTCTGCGTTCGATTGAAAGTTTAAGACTTCTGGCAATAGACTCAAGAAAATGTCTCGTAAGACAGTTGTAGTGATGATCATTTAATTTTGTATCTAATACAAAAACGATCTTTGAATAAAGCTTACTTGAGTGGTTAAACTCGTAAGCCTTTAGACTCTTAGTGATTTCGTTAAAAGTATCCTTATCAAGGGAGGCATAGGTCGTTGAAGGAATATCTGAGTTGATCTGGAAGTCGGGAAGATTATCCATAGAGACGAAGTCTTCACACCACATAGGAAAACCGGCCGAAACTAATTTTTTAGTCGATCTATCAAGCTTTCGACTAAAAGGAAGCATGATTTTTTCTAAAAAGATTAATCGATTAATAATTTTAACTGCAGATTTTTTATCACCCTCTTTGTAAAGAGTTCTATGGGAACGATTAATTTCCATCGCTTCTTTTATATGATCGTAAGCGCAGTGCTCGCTAAGTGCATATGAAGTCTGGCTCATTAATATAAAAAGTAAAAAAGTTTTCACCTCACTGATATAGACGAGTTTTCTAGGATTCACATCAAAAAGAGTAGAAATGGGTTAGCGTAAATACCTAATAATACGTATTTGCTTCTTTTGTATTACACTAGTTTTAGCTTTAAATACCGATAGGACAGTATGTTTAGAATTTTTACTTTGTTTTCACTTATCAGTTCACCTGCCTGGTCGATGAACTTTGAGATGAAGGATGCGGTTGTTCATGTAGAACTTCATGATCGCTCCGGTCGAGTCAAATACGGAAAAGGCATGTTTGTATCTGGGATTGGAGAGTTTGCTGTTCTAAAATCGATAATGGAGCCAGCACTTAAAGATCCGACTATTTACTTTCGTTTAAAACAGCAGACGATAGACCTTTAAAAGATATTCAATTCTCCTTTTGTGAAAAAGTAGATAAGAACCCTTATTGCTTTTATAAAGCTAATTATATTCCCTACCGAAAAGTTAGCTTCGCTAATAAAAATGGAACTCCTGTAGACCATCCAAAGTTATATGCTTTTAGTGGGCCAAGTACGGTTGATCTTTCTTCTATCGATCTTGCTCGATCTCCTAATGAGTTTTGGAGTTTACCAAAAACTTCTAGTGGAAGTATTCCAGGCACGATCTTGATTGATCCTGATAAAGGAGAGCCAAGAGCTGTTGTAACTCCTAAGAGAAAAGGCAAGCAGTATGAAGTTATTCCGGTTTATCGTAAGGTTGATGGCTTAGGTTCAAAAAGCTATGCACCCATTGAGCAGCAATCTTCTAATACTCTGCCTAAGCACTTACATGAAAATGAAAAAAATATGACACGAATGGTGGCAGATATTAATAAAATGAGCGATGACCAAATTAAAAAAATTATCGAAGAGTTGTTTGTCCCAGGTGGAGGAACAAGATCGAATTTAAAAAAGCGAAGTGATAATAATCGAGTCAGTAAAAATGCTAAAGAAGAAGTAGCTCTGCAAGCATCTGCTAGGGGAGATGAAGCTCGAAGAGACTTTTTTAAAGTTGAAGAAGATGCTCAGCAGGCTAAGCAACAAGCTGCCGATCAAGCTGAAGAGCTTGGAAAATTAGAAAAGAAGCTTGAAGGCAAAGAAGCACTACATGATGCATTTGAGATGAAGATCGAAGGAACACAAGCAGAACTTATAGAGCATTCAGTAAAGCTTGAAGTGTCTGGCAACAGTATGAGCGAAGAAGATAAAACTGCTCTAGAAAAGAAAGTTTTAGAGGCCAAAGGAAGCTTAGCTAAGGCCGAAAAAAAAGCTGGAGGCCTACAAGGTGAAATCGGAAAGCTTAAGGCTCAGATTGAAGCTCTTAAAAAAGGTTTGTCCATGTCTCAAAAGTCAGCAAAAGAGCTTGGAGCTAAAGCTAAAGATGCGGCCAAGAAAAATGCAGAAGCTATTCAAGGTGCAAGAAATTATAAAGGAGATTTGCTGTAGTTGAGATTTACGACAGCAGGAGAGCGTCTAATATCTTGCTGAAAGACTGCTTGGTCAATAAGCGTACAAACCTTTTGAGCCCCTCGCCACCATCCATCATTATTTCGAAGAGTAAACCAGCGCTCGCCAACAACGCGAGCTCTAATATAATCAACCTCTGAAACAGAGGAGCTTTCAAGCTGAGAGATACAATCATTAAAGATCTCTGCTTCATGGGAGCCAACAAATTTATAATCACCATTCCTAATAAGAACTTGTACTTCTTTAAATTCACTTGGACTTGGAGGACTCATATCAATTGATTGCGCAGTTGATTCAAGTTGTGCACAAAAATGTTTTGGATAGTGCCAAACTCCCTCTGAGTTATGCAGATGAAGCCTCTTGTTTCCGTTAAAAGAAACATAGATATCATCGATATGGGCAATTCTTAGTTTAGTGGCAAAGTTAATACACTCAGAATTTAAGTCTTTGGGATTTTTAGCAACAAAATCAAATCCAAAAGATTCAAAACGACCGCTGGCCAATATTGTCTCTGATTGAACTGAAAGACTCAGTACCATGAGTATAGAAGATAAAATAAATTTCATGGAACTAGGCTAGAGAATTCCAGGCTGATTGTAAATCTTGGAGAACGGATTTTGATGCACCTAGAGCAGTTGCAAATTCATAGACTTGGTCTAAAAATACCAGAGTGTTTTCTTCGGTCATTTGCATCTCCGGGTATCTTTCTTGTATAGCCCGAGCGAAAAAACCACTTTGTAGCTTTCCGTTAGTTTGATTGAGGGTCGACATTATCCCACATGAAGGAGACTTTGATTTTAGAATGATGCCATTTGGTTTTTTATTTTTTGCTAGAATCGAATCAGCAGTAGACGAGGATAAAGTAGTTAAATCTTTTTTAGATTCATTTTCGAGTAGAGAATCACCAAACCAACTGATAGGAGCTCTAGGCACCCCAAGTCCCATTTCCATCTCTGGGCACAAACTATAGTGTGCAAATACTTTTGATAGGGCCAAGACACCACGATTGAGCTTGTGCTTTCCATCATATCTGACCTTCTCTCCTAGTAGGCAAGCACTAATCCAGAGCACAGGTGTGTCTCGACTTATATAGGGATTTGTTGGCACAATAAGATTGGTGTTCATCTGTACTATCTTAAAGCATCGGGAGAGTAATGAAAATTCTTGTCCAGCGAACCAAAGCAGCAAAAGTCACAGTCGATCAAGAAATTATTGGTCAGATCGATCACGGTTTAGTGATTTTTGTTTGTTTAGTTCAAGGTGATACTGAAGAACAGATACAAAAGGCAGTTAAAAAAATTGTTCAAATGAGAATCTTTAATGATCAAGACGAGAGAATGAACCTTGATATAACACAAACTGGAGGAAAAGTTTTGGCCATTTCCCAGTTCACGCTTGCTTGGGATGGGCAAAAAGGAAATAGACCCAGTTTTGATCAGGCCATGGCGCCGGCACAGGCACAAGTTCTCTTTAGAATCTTCCTAGATCATCTTAGAGATAAAGTTTCAGTCGAAACTGGTCGATTCGGTTCTCATATGAATGTTGAACTTGATAACGACGGTCCAGTAACCTTTTTCCTAGAGTTTTAACTTCAAAATAACGAGTATAATCAGTTTTTACTTTCAAGGAGTATAGAAATGAAAAAACTAGCAAATATTATGTTCTTAGGTTTATCGCTTATGATGGTTTCTTGTTCACATATGAGTCATCACGACAGTAAGTCTTGTTGTGGCAAAGAGATGCAGTGTAAAACTGATGGAAGTTGCTGCAAGAGCGGTCAATGTGAAATGAAAAAGAAAAAGTCTTAAATTATTTTGACCAGCGTGGTTTATCGCTAACTTCGCTGGTCCATGTTTTTACTTTCGTAACAACATCATCCAAGAGCCCGCCCTCACTTGCGACAAAGGCTTCAAACTCTTCTTCACGGTCCCTTTCATCTAGACTCATAATCATGCCCTGAGAACTAAAATAATGGATTGTTCCCTGGAACTCAGCTTCTATCGCAATAGCAAAAAAAGCTGCCTCTCCAGAAATAAGATCTTCTTGATCTTCACTAGGGATTTGCTCATATCTAGAAATAGGAGAGTAGGACCTATCTAGGTGTAGTGTGAACTTTGCCATGATTTTTTCTTTTTCTAATTCCAGCGTCATAATGCTATTTTAACCCTATTTAATGGTTAGTAGGAATAAATATGCCCAAATCAGATACCCAAAAGGGAATTCTTTATGCCGCCATGGCTTTTTCGTTTTGGGGGCTAATTGCTATCTACTGGAAGCAAATCTCATTTTTATCAGCCTGGGAGCTGCTCTATCATCGAGTTATCTGGGGAGTCATACCCATTATCGCTTATCTGTTTTGGAGTAAGTCTTGGTCTAAGTTTAAAATCCTCTTGAATTTTAAAACCTTTAGCTTCGCTTTTATTGCTGCGATTCTCATCATTGCCAATTGGGTTATCTTTATCTGGGCAGTCTCAAAAGGACATGTTTTAGAAGTGAGTCTGGGGTATTTTTTAAACCCATTATTAAATGTCGTGCTTGGGACTTTATTTTTAGGAGAGAGCTTAAAAAGAAACCAGCAGGCAGCGGTTGCTCTAGCAGGATTAGGCTTGGGTATTATGTTCGCAGGGGATCTTGGCGCACCTTGGATCTCTCTTGCCCTGGCTTCAAGCTTTGCCTTTTACGGTTTAGTTAGAAAGAAAGCTCCTCTCACTCCCGCCCATGGTCTTTTCTTTGAAATGACGATTGCCATATTATTAATGACACCATTTGTAGGAAAACTCTTTCCATTCGAGTACTTTTCTCTCGAATTAAAATATCAGCTTTTAATTGTTTTAGCGGGGCCAATTACTATTTTCCCTTTGATTCTGTTTAATCGCGCAGTGAAACTTATTAATTATTCAACTGTTGGTATTATTCAATATCTCGCTCCAACGTTTCAGTTTCTTTTAGCGGTACTAATTTTTCACGAAAACTTCAGTCTAAGGCATGCTGGAGCCTTTGCCTTAATTTGGCTGGCAGTTGGGTTGTATCTGCGGGAAACCTTTCAAAATCATAAGAATAGGGCACAATAGAGTTATGCAATTTGATTTTAGAAATTCAGGCGAAGACTTAGAGATTCATTTCGAATCTACTGGCTGGTTTTCTTTATTGAATCCGCCTGATTTATATAGCGAGCAAGAAACTATTGTTTTTCATTTTATTTCAAAACAATGGAGTCTTATGCCAGGCTTTGAAAAAGCCCAGGTCAAATTACCTCGAATATTTGCTCAACCAGAGAGTGAAGCTGTTTGTTTTTATCCAGGAAGCTTTAATCCTTGGCACGGCGGACATCAAGCTTGTGTTGACTTAGCTCCGGTTGAGTCACTTGTCATTGTTCCGGATGCTAATCCTTGGAAAAGCTCATCCTCTTCAATGTCGCTTAAAACAATTATTGAGATCATGAAGGATGCCCCTAAAAATGCGAGTCTGTATCCAGGCTTTATTAATCTTGATGAGGGAAATCCGACTGTGAGCTGGCTACCAAAGACTAAGTGGCGTAGTAAATCTTTATCTATTGGCGCTGATAGCTTTATTAATTTAGAGAAATGGAAAGAAGTTAGTACATTACTTCAATGTTTAGATTGTCTTTTTGTTGTTCCAAGAAATATTTCCAATGAAGAGATGATGGAGACAACTAAAAAAGTTCAAGGTCTTTGTCCGTCTTTAAAAATAGAAATTCTCGCTCATCATCAGTTTGAAAATGTCTCGAGTACAGAGCTTAGAAAGTAGGCGAAAAAAAAGCTCCCGAGTTGGGAGCTTTCTTTAATTATTTTATATTCTGCCCTTGCTGCCAATCGACGCTGTCGCGTCACGCTTGTCATCAAGGAAAACTGAGCGTTACAAGCTTGCTTGTAACGCGCGTTTTTACTTAACTTTCCAGTAGTATTCCGTTACGAGCTGACCGTTGTACTCGAAAGGAATATCTGATGGCAGAGGGTACTCAACCATAGTTGCTTTTTTCTTGTCTGTACCTTCAACATTGAAACAAGCTGGAACACCTGACATACGAGGTGATTCAAGACCTTGCTTATAAAGTTGGTTGGCATAACCTTTTTCAGTAAGTGAAATAACATCGCCTTTATTAAGAAGCATTGATGCTCTATCAACTTTCTTACCATTAACCAAGATTTGGCCATGGCTAACCATTTGAGAAGCAGCCAACATTGATGGTGCCCAGTTCAAACGGAAGATAACGTTAGTTAAACGTCTCTCAAGGTTAATAAGAAGTGTATCCATCCAAGCACGACTACGGTCACGCTTAGCTGATTTCACGTAATTCACAAGTTGCTTCTCGCGAATTGCATAGTGATAAACTAGTTTTTGTTTTTCTTTCATACGAACAGCGTAATCAGAAATCTTCTTACGACGATTTCCGTGAACACCAGGTCCATATGGGCGACGATCTAGAGCACCTGATTTACCAAGTCCTGGTAATTCAAGGCCTAATGCGCGTTGAAGTTTAAAACGGCTACGTCCGGTAGTACTTTTTGCCATGGTCAAATTCCTCTATTACTAAAGTGGCAACAGCTGCAACTGTATAAATTAAGATTGGTATAGCTATCAAATCGCATGACTATGTGTCAACGAAGTACGTGTGAACAATCAAATGTTTAGGCGAGATTTCTCACTTTTATAGTGTTCTTGCATTAATTCTTGATACAATGCGTGAAGCTTTCTTGTATTAACGCCAGGTTGGCCATCTGCAATTACTTGCTGATCAATTTTGACGATAGGCATAATTTCTTTGGTTGTGCTGGTCAAGAAAACCTCGTCAGCAGCTTTCATCTGCTCCGGAGAGAAGTTCTCTTCCATCATATCTAAACCTTTAGCCTTACCTAGATCGAGTAAGCTTTGTCTGGTGATACCACCTAAAAGTCCTGCATCCAGTGGTGGAGTAATAAATTTATTATCCTTTACCATCCAAATATTTGAAGTCGTTCCCTCACTGACCATACCTTTGTGGTTAAGCATAATGGCATCAAAGGCACCAGCGCGCTTGGCTTCACCCATGGCCATAACATTGTTCAGGTAGTTTCCAGACTTCACAGAAGGGTCTATTGCACGTTTATGAT
>CAXBMT010000060.1:0-12008 GCA_963976925.1 uncultured Bdellovibrionales bacterium | reverse complement strand
CAAGAACGTAAAGTACACCGGATAAGGCTGAGCCAATTTGTGTTGCTAGACGAATTCGTTGTGCCTCACCGCCAGAAAGTGTCGCAGCGGATCTATTTAGAGTTAAATAATCTAAGCCAACATCAAGTAAGAACTTAAGTCTAGATTTAATCTCCAGCATCAGTTTTGAAGAAATCTCTTTCTTGTCACCATCTAGTTTAATTGATGTCACAAACTTGCTGGCATCCCCAATCGACATAGAACTGATATCCATAATATTCATGTCTGAGATTTTTGTGGCCAAGGCAACTTCACCAAGTCTTTGTCCCTTACAGCTTGGACAGACTTTAATATTCATAAATTCTTCTAAAGATGTTCGAACTTTATCTGATCCAGTTTCTGTGTATTTCTTATCAAGCCAGTTTAGGATACCCGGAAAAGGCTTTGTAAATTTAAAGACAGAGTTTTCAGACTCAAACCCAAATACATATGGCTGATCACCGCCATTAAATAGAAGGTTTTTAAAGTCATCACTTAAGTCTTTAAGCGCTGTTTTTTTGAGATTGACCTTTTCAGCCTTGGCGACACATTCAACCATTCTTAAAAGAAAGGTATTCTTTTTTGTAAGTGGCGTGATGGCACCGTCTAAAATAGATAGTGAATCATCAAACACAACTCTATCTTCATCAAATGTTTTAGTTTCACCAAGTCCGTTACATCTTGGGCAAGCTCCAAGGGGTGAGTTAAATGAAAATAGTCTTGGCTCAAGATCGGGATACACTCTCTTAGATCCTGGCGCCATATTGTTTTCTGAGAAGAAAACTTCTTTATCATCAAATAATACGATTAGATCACCTGCTCCAACTTTAAGAGCGTGTTCAACAGAATCGGTTAAACGCTTATCTGCATCTGGTTTAACAACAAGCCTGTCGATAACAACATCAAGCTTGTCGCATTTTTTAAGATTATTATCTTCAAGAACAATGATCTCTCCATCAACTCTAAATCTTGAAAAACCCAGGCTTAAATATTGTGAAATTAAAAGCTTTGCTTCTTTTAAATTCTTTGGATGAAGTGGAGCCAGAAGGTGAAGCCTGGTCTTTTCTTTGGCTTTATTAATCTCTCTTACGATTTGAGGCACAGTCCACTTTTTAACCTCTTCACCGCTTTCAATGCAATATAACGTTCCCACTCTGGCATAGAGGACTCTCATATAATCAAAAATTTCAGTAATAGTTCCAACAGTAGATCTTGGATTTCTCGTCGATGTCTTTTGATCGATAGCAATTGCCGGAGAGAGGCCATCGATTGATTCAACATCTGGTGGTTGAAACTGACCTAAAAACTGTCTGGCATAAGACGATAATGATTCAATATATCGACGTTGTCCTTCAACATAAATAGTGTCGAAAGCTAGTGATGACTTTCCTGAACCAGATGGGCCAGTAATAACAGTTAATTCATTTTTAGGAATAGTTACTGAAACATCTTTTAGGTTATGAACTCTAGCTCGAGTAACCTTAATTTCATGAAGCATTTTTTTCATATCTACCCAATGCTTTAAGCGCTAATTCTAAACAATAGAGGCAACCCATGTAGTTTGCTTTGTTCTTGCCGTACATGTCTAGTGCTGTACCGTGATCAACGCTTAGACGTAAAAAATCCAATCCAAAAGTTATATTTGCGCCAAGAAAATGATTCATTGCTTTAAAAGGAGCCAGACCCTGGTCATGAGAACCATAGATTATAAGATCATCACGGTTTGCTTGATTGAAAACGATATCACCAGAGATTGGGCCAACAAACTTCACCTTTGAGTGAATGACTTTAAGCTCATTTAGAGCGGGTTCGAATACGTCTAAGTCATTTCCGAGTAAGCCTGCTTCGCCAGCATGTGGATTGATCCCTGAAAACAAAACCCGATTTATCTTATGGTCAAAAAATGTCTTTAATCCGATTAGAGAATTTTGGGTGTGTATCTTAATTGAGTCGGAGCTAATGAAGTCTTGTACCTTGGCGACAGGTATATGATCGGTTAATAGCGCTATCTTCACTTTAGGTGAATGAAAAAACATTGTTAACTCGCGCTCAAACTTATTTCTTAAATAAGTTGTGTGACCAGGAGAACCTTTGGGGAAAGAATCTTTGGTGGCGGGCAAGGTGAAAATTACATCACCAGGGTTTAAGTCATCAATAGCGGTCTCAAAAGCGTGAATGGTAGTATTGGCGCACCATTTAACAGTTAGCTTTCTATTTAAAATTTTAATATGGTCGTTATTAATTTCAAAGGGTACATCAATGGAGGTTAGAGTGTCTTTGCAGGCAGACTTACCTGCAAACAATGTTATAAAACCAGCATCTCTATCACTTAGTAATATAAAAGATTTAAAGAAAACCTCAAGACCAATACCTTTTGGGTCACCTTGAGTAACAAGGATTCGATTAGAATCTTTTGATATAGTGTTTATTGCTTTCTCGTTCAAACCATAAGCTCGTTATTTCGTTGGCAACAGATTCAAAGAGCATTGCTCTTATTCTGTCCTTGTTCTTGATAAATAATTCAGACTCTACAAGGTCCTTTTTTTGAACAAAGAAAACGTGAGTGCTGCTCCCAAGTCTTATAGAGTTTGTGAATGCACCTTCGTCGGTACGCTTCAACAAGTCTTTAAGTTCCTTGGTGAGACCTTCTTCAGTTATATCGCCAAGAGTATTCGTTTCAACGTCTTTGAACTCATCAGGCAGGGTTCCAGAAACCTGAAAAGATTTTAGTGCTTCTTTAAAGCGACGCTCTGTTTTTTTAGATAGCTTTCTATCATCAAGGCTAAAGTCTACGAGTGTATATTTAAATGAAATAGACTTGTTATTTCTATTTTCTTTATAGAAAGCATTTTTGATTTCTTGTTCAGTAACAGAAATTAAAGGACGAATGACTCGATCATTAAAAATATTATATTCAATTGTTTCACGAATTAACTCAAAGTATTCATCAAAGGTCATTCCATTACCTTTTAGAAAACTTAAAAGTGCAGCTCTACCAAGTCCAAGACGTTGTTCAGTTGATTTAATTTGTGATTCTACCTGATCGTCTGAAATAACATAGCCAAGTTCGACCAGTTTATCTCTTATTAAAACTCGATTGATAAGAATATCGATCGCTTGTTTAGTTGTTAACTTTTTACCCATTCCATAATGTAGGGAGAAATTTGAGCTCTTGCTGAAACATTGGCCTTCATTCTTGTGACTAATGATTGAGTAACAACTTGCTCATCAACGACAGCTACAATTTTATCTAGAAGCTTAGCTTGTGAAGTGAAAAATGGTGTTGCTAAAAGTAGACAAAAAAATAGTGCCAATCGCATGTTAACCTCAAGTTCTAATAACCTGATTAAACTATGCTAAAGGCACTCTTTAGACAAGTTGGAACGATGCGTATTATTGGATAACGCTCTTGTTGACTTCGACTTTTGCACTCTTGCGCATACTGTCGAAATAGTTCGCCATAATTGCATCACGTTTTTGATCGTAAATAACCTTTTTATAAAAAGCAGTGTTAATGCTCTTGAAGTCACGTTGCGCTAAAATCTTAATAATATGGTAACCGAATTGCGATCTTACTGGAGGGATAATAGACCCTACCTTCTTACCGTTTATCGCCTCATAATATTCTGGCGCCAAATTGGTCTTTGGTTGAAATCCAATGTCTCCACCGGTATCAGCCGTAGTTGTCTGTGAATACTTGTTAGCGAGTTCAGAAAACTTATCCGGGGATTGTTTTAGAGTTTCATAAACTTTCATTGCCTGCTTAAGTGCCTCTTCTGTTTCAGGCTTTGAAGGCACAGCTCTCATTCTAAAAAGAATATGCGCCGTTCTATACTCTGGAAACTTTTCATAATATTTTTTAACTTCATCATCAGAGACAACAATCTTTTGTAGTTGATCTTCAAGATCTTTTGAAATTTGCGCATGATAAAGAATGTCTTGCATCTTTTCTTTTACAATAGGGTCAGATTCAAGCTTATTCTTTTTAGCTCTTTGAATCCCAAGTTCTCTGTTAATAAGGTCATTTAATACTTTTTCTTTTGTAACAATCTTGTCGCCAACGAAAAGAAGATTTTCTTTATAAGCTTTTTCAAACTCAGACTTTAAAATTGTTGCCCCATTAACTTTAGCGACAACATCATCAGCGGAGTTTGCGTTAAATAAAGGTGTGCCCAAAATCACCAAAGACAGAAAGGGCATAATCAAAGATCTCTTCATGAGTACTTCGCTCCGAATAAATTAAGTAAATCCTTGGAATTAGTATAACAGAAAATTCTAACGTGCCATACCTTACTAAGCAGGAAAGATTTGCATGACAGTTTTTTTGGCAAGTTCAAGAGCACTTTCAGGATCAAGTTCAACTTTACTGGAAATCATAAGTCTAAAATCCGGAGTAAACTGATAAGTTTTTGGCTGCTTCATAAAGGTTTCTACAATCTTATTTCTAAGCTTTGAATCAGTCCCTAAAACATTTTTATCAAAGCGTAGGACCATGCTCATTTGCGAAATAGTCACGTGACTGACGGCTAGGTCTCGTAGGACCAGTCTTGTTTGTAGAATTGCAATCAGGCCCGTTAGCTCTTTTGCTGGTGCTCCATATGAATCGATAGTCTCTTCAAAAATCGAATCTAAAGTATCAATGCTTTCAGCATTTGAAAGGCGCTTATAAAGCCTGAGTCTTTCACTTGGATCTTTAACGTAATCATTTGGAATATAACTTGGAAACGGAGAAGTGACCTCAACATCTCTTCTTTGTCTTAAAGTTTCACCTTTAAGTTCGCTAATCGCTTCTTTCAATAATTCCATATAAAGCTCAAGGCCAACGGCTTCTACATGACCAGACTGTTGGCCACCTAAGATATCCCCTGCGCCTCTAATTTCTAAATCACAGTTAGCTATATTAAAGCCACTACCCATCTCTGCGTAGGTTTGAAGCGCCTTTAATCTTTTTTCAGCATCGGGTGAAACACGGCGAAGTTTTGGAACAACAAAATAGGCATAAGCCTTTTTGTCAGATCGACCGATTCTGCCTCTAAGTTGATGTAGCTGAGATAGGCCATAGGTATCGGCACGATCGATAATCATTGTGTTTGCATTCGGAATATCAATGCCACTTTCAATAATTGTTGTGGAAATTAATATTTGATAGTCACCCTTATAAAAAGCCGCCATTCGTTTTTCGAGTTCTCGCTCGGGAAGTTGTCCGTGAGCAATGATAATTTTAGCATCAGGAACAAGCTCACTAATTTTTGCTGCATATTCTTCAATATCGTAAACGCGATTATGCACGATGAAGGCTTGACCACCTCTTTGTAGCTCTTTTTTGAGCGCTACTTGAAGCGTTAGCTCATCCTCTTTAATGACATAAGTTTTAATAGACTGACGTTTTGGTGGAGAGGTTTTTATTAACGAAAGCTCACGAAGGCCCAAAAAAGCCATTTGTAATGTTCTTGGAATAGGAGTTGCTGTTAAAGTGAGAAAATCTACTTCAGCTCTTAGAAGTTTGAGCTTTTCTTTGTGTCCAACGCCAAAGCGTTGCTCTTCATCAACAACGACTAAGCCTAGGTCTTTATACTTAACTTTTTCTGATAAAAGCTTGTGTGTTCCAATGACAATATCTATCTCACCCAACTCAAGCTTGGCGATAATTTCTTTTTCTTCTTTTGCCGTTTTAAATCGAGAAAGAAAATCAACTTTAATTGGGAAATTTTTATATCTTGAAGTAAAAGAATTGTAGTGTTGAAGTGCAAGCACAGTTGTAGGTACTAAGACCGCAACTTGTTTTTTATCCTCTACCGCTTTAAATGCAGCTCGCATAGCAACTTCAGTTTTTCCAAAACCAACATCGCCACAAACTAAATGATCCATTGGAAGAGGTTTTTGCATAGAGCTTAAAACATCATCGATGGCAGAAAGTTGATCAGGTGTTTCTCGGTAAGGGAAGGCTTTTTCAAACTCACGATAAAGATCATCGGGTTCAGAAAAAGCAAAGGCAGGATTGCTCTCTCTTTCCGCTTGAAGCTTTAAGAGATCGAATGCTAGCTTCTTGGCAGACTTTTTGGCCCTATCACGAAGCACCGTAAATTTATTCGTCCTTAAGCTATCAATACTTTGAGATGACTGTGCATCAGCGTGCTTTTGCACGAGATTCATACGGTAAACGGGAAGATAAACCTTATCGTTTGCCGCATATTCAATAACGAGAAAGTCGCTCTCACTCTCTCCGGCCTGCATGGTTTCAAGACCTAGGTATTTACCAACACCGTGTTGGTTGTGAACGACGAAATCACCAACTTTTAAAGATGCTAATTGTTCTGCAAATAAATCGATATCTCTCTTTTTATTAGTCTTAACCTTGTTTTGTTTATTCACAAAAAGGTCAGACTCCGAAAGAACTAAAAACTTTTCGCTAGGGTAGTAAAAACCATGAGAAAGCTTAAAATTTACATACTCAATACGACCTAAGATTTTTGGACTTAAGAAAAGCTCGGCTAAATTTTTAAACTCTTTTCGAGATTGCTCACTACTACAGGCGAAAATAAGAGTTCCAGTTGAATCGAATTCTTGATTAATGTGAAGAAAGATTTTCTTTATAAGTTCTTTACCCGTACTGCCATCGGCAAAATAGTTTTTAAAATGTTGTAGTGAAGATTCTAGAGGTATGGTTAAAGAGTTTTTATCATCATCGATACCTGAGGCAATATCTCCCAAACTAAAGTGAGCCCCTGGTAGTTCAGAACCATTTATATTGTAGAGGTGATCTGGCGCGGGAAGCAGGCTTAATTCATCTTCATCATTTGAAAGCCTGTTGTAATCCTCCTGAATTGTCTCAATAAATGCGGCTTGCTCTTGCTCACATTGAAGAGGCGAAACTGTATGAGTTACGACGTGACTGACGCCAGTGAGGTAGTCATTAATAGTTTCTGGTTTATCAAAAAATAAAGCGGCGTAGGCACACCAGTTTTCAAAAAGTTGACCCTGGTTGAGTTTTGCAAAAATATCTTTTCTAAACTCGTGCTTAGCTCTTTGTCCTGGAGCTGGTTGAGGGATATTCTCCCGAAGTGCAATTTGATAAGATTTACCAGTTAGTGCCTGTGGAGTTGCTGAAAGCTCAATTGATTCAAGTGGAAAATCCCTTAAGGTTCTTTGAGTTTCAGAATCGATGAGAAAGATCTCTTCAACCATGTCGTCGAAATAATGGAGTCGTGCTGGTTTGCCGCCAAACGGGTAAAGGTCAACAATCCCGCCCTTTACGCAAAACGTACCTGGTTCTTCTACCGTAGTGGCAGCGACATAACCCCTACCAACGAGTTCACCAGCTAATGTATTTGGTGGAATAATGTCTGAGGTGGAAATTTTAAATTGGTTATCAAGAAAAAATGTTTGCGGAGGAACGCGAAGCGACAAACTTTCTGGAGTGCAAACGATGATAAGTTTCTCATCAGCGGCAAAATTATTATTCTTAAAATGAACAATATCTTGAAGGGCCAAAAAGCGATCATTTAAATTACGCTCTGAAACAAAAAAGTCACTGTATGGACTAACTTCCAGGCCGCTATATATTTTTACGCGCCAAGACTCGCTAAAATTTATTTTGAGAAATTCATAAATGTCTTCTTGCAGCTCGCTATCTGGGCAAACGACTAAGTGGACTCCATTTAAAAATTGACCCGATGATAAGTTTTTTAAAATGAACAACCATTGCTCATAGTTAACACCACGCAAAGACGTCTCTTCTTTAGAAGATTTATTTATCTCAAGCAGTCGATTTTGGAGCGCAGCAAAAATCATTAAAAACTCAGAGCAGGATTTAAAAATAGGAACATGCCATCATCGTTACGCAATCGTCCATATAAACAAATTGGACAAGCATTTTTACGGATTCCAAAATGTTTCCAATATGTTAACAAATCATGTATTCTTCGAATCAAAAAATAAAGTCCAAGTTACGGGAGCAATTGAGATGTCGAACACGAATCTTGACGTCTATATGCCAGTCATTATTTTGATGACACTGGCTTTAGTTTTAGTCGGTGGTGCATTACTTGTCGCAAAATTTCTTAGGCCAAGTAATCCTACTGAATTAAAACAAACAGAGTATGAATGCGGTGAACTTCCAACGGGAGTTGCGTGGTCAAACTTTAACGTTCGTTTCTATGTTGTATCACTTATCTTCATCGTATTTGATGTTGAAGGTGCGTTGATGTTCCCATTAGCAACTATCTTCAAAAAATATAATGAAGCAGGTGCAGGTGGCGTAGTCCTGGCAACATTCCTGCTCTTTATTGGAATTCTTTCTGTTGGTGTCGTTTATTGTTGGCGCAAAGGTGACCTTGATTGGGTCAGAAGTTTTCAAGCTCCAGTAAAAGGCAAAGTACCTACTCAAGGTGTTGTGAATGAATAATACAATCGTCAGCTACTTTTTACAGTTTGAAGAAGTTCAAACAATTGTATCGAAGATTTCAGAAATAACCGGAACGAATGCAACAGCATTGGTTACGTTTGTTATTTTTGCTGTCGCTGCAGTTGTAGTTCTGGGTGCTCTTGCCACAGTCGGTGGTTTGGGAACTTATGCAGAAAGAAAAATTTCGGCAGACCTTCAAATGCGCCAAGGTCCTAACCGCGTTGGACCTTACGGTATTCTTCAGTTTCTTGCCGATGGTGTGAAGATGATTATGAAGGAAGATATTATTCCTCGTAATGCAGATAAGTTCACATTCAATATCGCCCCACTACTTTGTATGATCGGTGTAATGGCAACTTTTGCTGTCCTACCTTTTTCTAGCGGATTTACTATGACCGACCTTGATGTCGGCGTTTTTTATCTTATCGGAGTTTCATCATTAGTAGGTGTTGGAATTTTTCTTGGTGGTTACTCATCAAACTCAAAGTGGTCAATGCTTGGTGGTATGAGAGGTGCTTCTCAAATTATTAGTTACGAAGTTCCTGTAACTCTTTCAATTCTAACCATCGTTCTTTTGGCCGGTGGTATGTCGTTTGGAACAGTTATTAGTGCACAGGGCGCATGGCCGCACCAATGGTTTGTTCTTCATAACCCATTCACGATGATCGCTTTTGTTGTTTTATTTATCGGTATCTTAGCTGAAACAAACAGAGCTCCATTTGATTTGCCTGAAGCTGAATCAGAATTGGTTTCTGGTTATCATACAGAATTTACAGGTATGAGATTTGGCTTTTTTGCCCTAGCTGAATACATGGAAGTTTTCGTTGTTTGTGGCGTGGTTGCAGCTCTATTCCTTGGTGGTTACAACGTACCGTTTGGTCTAGGGGATGGATCATTTCTCATCGAAAGTCTCGGTGTTCCAGCCATTCATGCAAAAGGTGTTGGTCAACTTTTTCAAGTTGGATCTTTCGTTTCTAAAACACTCGCTCTTTATTATGTCGTTATTTGGATTCGCTGGACCCTTAGAGTAGACCACTTGATGACTCTTTGTTGGAAGTACCTAACTCCAATCGCACTTTTCAATTTAGTTGGTTGTGCCCTTTGGATGTTCTTCTTTCATGGTCAGTCAATTTGGCAACTGCTTGGTCACCTTGGTGGTGGACACAGCGGCGGCGGACATTAATAGGTAATTGGAGATAATTGTGTTTGATCAAATATTATTCATACTCTCTGCTGTGCTAACAATGGGTGGCGCTTTGGCCGTGGTATTTACAAAGAATCTCATGCACGCATGCGTTTACCTGCTTGTTTCCTTGTTTGGTGTTGCCGGACTTTACGCAACATTAAACGCCGACTTCCTGGCCGCTACACAATTGGTTGTTTACGCCGGCGGTGTAGTTATTCTTATGCTTTTCGCCATTATGTTAACTGGTGGAGTTCAATCTACATTCAATAAGTTTGGAATCGTTAAAGTTCCAGGAATGGGAAATGCTAAAACCTATACTGCTGGCGCACTAGCCGCCATCGTTATTAGCTTTGTCTTATTTAAAATCTTAAGAAATGCTGCAGCTATACCGGCTAAAGGCCAGATGGCTTATGAGAGTACTGTTGAAAAGATTGGCGGTCTTCTTGTGAGTGATCACGTTTTAGCTTTCGAATTGTCATCAATACTATTGCTTGGCGCCCTTGTCGGTGCAGCAGTAATTGCGAGACCACGTCATATAAAGGATGATGTATGATCACTTTACCATCATATCTTTTTATCTCTTTTGTACTCTTTATATGTGGCCTAGTGGTCATGATTGCACGAAAGAATATTGTCGCAATCATGCTTGGGATTGAATTAATCCTGAACGCAGCTGCAATTAACTTTGCCGCCTATACAAAATTTATCAATCAAAACCTAGATGGACAGATTATTTCTTTGTTCATCATTGTTATTGCTGCCGCTGAAGCCGCTGTGGGACTCGCTATCGTGATCAGATTTTTCCAGATCAAAGAAAGCATCCATATCGATGATGCGACTCAACTCCAAAGCTGAAGGACGGGAATTTCATGGACTATACAGTAATGAATGTAGCCCCAATTGTTTTGCTGCCATTTTTTGCATTTGTTCTTAACTCTTTCATTGTTAAGAGATTTACAACTTTGGCCGTAGCAATATCGTGTGGTGCGATTTTCGGCTCATTTATCTTCGCCTTTAGAATCTTTAATGATTTCGTTTTTGGTTCATATGCTACAGATGCTTATGTGCATAAGTTCTTTAACTGGATCGATCTGTCGTTTGGTGCCGAAGTCTTCCAAATCAATATGGGTATCTATATTGATAATATGACAGCAATCATGCTCTTAATGGTTACTGGTGTTGCCACGTTGATTCACGTCTTCTCTTCTTGGTATATGCATGACGATGCAAGGTACGGAAGATTTTTTGTCTATATGTCACTTTTTACCAGCGCCATGCTTGGTCTCGTTTTATCTGACAACTTGCTATCAGTTTTCATTTTCTGGGAGCTTATGGGCTTTTGTTCATATAGCTTAATCGGCTTTTATTACGAAAAAGAAGCTGCTGGTAATGCCTCTGTTAAAGCCTTTATGACGACAAGAGTTGGAGATGTCTTCTTTCTGCTTGGAATCTTGGCATTATGGTCAGTCGTAGGCTCAGTAACTTTTGTCGATATCTATGCAGCTGTTGCCGCTGGAAAGTTTGAAGGCGTTATGGCCCTTGGTATTCCGGTCGTTACTGTTGCAGCTTTCTCATTATTTATGGGAACAATTGGTAAGTCGGCACAGTTTCCACTTCAGGTTTGGCTACCAGATGCGATGCAAGGCCCAACTCCTTGTTCTGCCCTAATTCATGCTGCAACAATGGTTGCTGCTGGTGTTTATTTATCACTTCGCGCTTACCCGTTAATGGAAGCTGCGGGAATGCTTCCTTATATAGCTTATATTGGAGCCATCACTGCCTTTGGTGCTGCAACCATTGCACTCATTCAAACAGATATTAAGGCGGTACTCGCCTATTCGACTATTTCTCAACTCGGTTACATGGTTCTAGGTATTGGTGTTGGATCTTATAACGCTGCTTTCATGCACTTGATTACACACGCTATTTTTAAAGCTTGTTTATTCTTGGCAGCAGGTTCAGTCATTCATAGCTTGCATGATCCTCACACACACGCTGGTGTTCAAGAAATGCCGAGAATGGGTGGGCTAAAAAATAAGTTGAAGTTTACTTGGATTGCGATGTGGTGTTGTACTCTAGCTATTTCAGGCATTCCATTCTTCTCTGGTTTTGTATCTAAAGACAGAATTCTTGGTGATGCGCTTCTAATGGCATTGGCCAATAAGTGGTATATCGCTCCAACAATTCTTGGCTTTTGTGCAGCTCTGCTAACAGCATTTTATATGTGTCGTATGATGTTCTTAACTTTCCATGGTCAACCAAGAGACAAAGAAGTTTATGATCATTGTCATCAAGAGCACCTGACTTGGAATAGCAATGTTCCACTGTTGATCTTATCGGTATTCACTTTGGGAATTTGGTTCTCAGGTTCTTTAACTGGACAAGGTTTAGTTAAAGTTG